>NZ_JAKUFX010000060.1:0-32140 GCF_022663635.1 Bacillus cereus group sp. BfR-BA-01356
GTATTTTACATAAAATACTGGTCTAGTTTCGTGATGTCTTTTTTAAGCAATTTGTCCTTTGATAACTTCAAAAGATATTATTTTTCAGTTGACATACTACCGCAGGTCTTTACAAACTTGCATCATTTTTCTATTTCCAAGAGGATACGCAAATGCTGCAATAAGTACAGGAACTACACATAAAACGGTTTCACGAATACCTAATGAAGAAGCATGTTCTACTTGCATGAGAACGACACCGAATAAAATAATGGCCGACATTACTAATTCCTTCATCGGAAGTTTTTTATGTAGTGGATCCACCGCAAAAAATGGTGTTAACAAAATCCCTGCAACGATTGTAATTTGCCATGTTGATGCAACGAGCCAACCTGGTCCGAACGCTCCAGCAAAACTAAGCGGTGCATAAAAGAGACCAAATCCAACGATACTCCACACTAACGATTCTTTCGGATTGTTTTTCATATATTGAAAGAGTTGCTTTAAGTTCCCTCTATACATAACAATAAGTAATAGCATTGGAACCATAAAATAATACCGTAATGATGCACTCCAAATCCAGCTTCCACCTTCTAAGTCCATTGCCCTGTTTAAAACAAAAGTAAAGGCAAAGAAAAATGATGCCAGTATCCCTATAACAATTGCTTTCATTGTAAAACCCCTTGTATTTAATTTTTTATCTCTATGACATATATTTTAGTATACGCGATGAAAAATCTACATTCAAACTTACATTTCACTTTAGGATGATGAAGGAATTGTAGTAGATTTACATGGGAATAAAGTGCATTGGTATGAAATCGAGGCCATTATATGTAAAAATTTTCAAGGGTCAAAATCTACTTTAATCTCGCCCCACTATACTCACCATGAAAATATACGCATCCGCTATAAAAGATGGCTACCAACTATTGCACATTCAATTTACTGGTTTTCTATTGAGAAACCAAAAGATTATCATAAAAATTTAATGATAGCTTGGGAAGAAAAGCGAACGAATAAAAACAAACGCCTCCTTTAATTATTATTTAGGGGCGTTCGTTCATTCAAAAATTAAAGAATATGTGGTTTATATTCTCTGTATAATTTCTTCAATCGACTTATATGGGCTTGATGATACCGATTATGATCTGCTATATGCCATATTCCCCATCTTATTGTCGCGGTTTCCCCTTTTTCATACAAAACTTCCCGCGTTAAATCAGTTTCTGTTAGTTTCATACATTCTTCATAAAACAATTTTTGCACTGCTTCATAATCTTGCATTAACTCTTGCAATGTGTTTTTTCTTAAACTTGGTAATTCTCCTACTTCATTTAACATAGGACCATATTTATTTTCAAATGCTGGCGGAACATCTTCTCCCTTGAAACGATACACCCAATGTAAATCAACAACTGCTAAATGCTGAAGTAACTGCCCAATACTATTCTCATTATTTTCAGACCCTTTATAGGATAGTTCGTTCTCTTCAGTACCTTCGACTAACCTTTGCAATCTATTAAACGTATCAGCAACCGTCGCATACAAAATCGCTACTTGAGGGTCCGTTTTTCTTTCTAAATGGAGATCTTTCATACAAAACTTCCTCTCTTAAAAGAACAACACCATATGCTCATCATCACTATACACACCATTCATTTTTATAGCCCTTTTTTCAATTCCGTATGTTTTAAATCCCATTGATTCATATAATCGTTTGGCTGGTTCGTTCGTTGACACAACCCCTAAATTCAATTGCTCTAGCTTCATCTCTTTTGCCCTTTCAATTGCTTTACGTATTAAATCACGTGCAAGACCACTTCTTCGATTTTCAGTATCTACATACATTGCAACGATATGTCCTTTATGCTTATATGCGTCTTTTTCTTCTGTTAATAAAGTAACAACCCCAACTAAACGATTTTCATTATTAAAAGCACCAAATGTAAAACTACTGTTGGATGAAAGATTACTAGCAACTCGTTCAAGAGGGTTTTCTTGACGTACTGCTTCTTCATAAGTCGTTATAAATGCTTCTGGATTTACTTGTAGTGCTTGTAAACGCAACTCCCAATATTTTTTTGCATCCGCTTTTGTAAGTAATCGAATCATTTTATTTTCCCCTTTTTAATTTACATAATATTTTTATAGGTTATTATTTTTTGATTCATACTCTTCTTTTAATATACTGTAACGATAGCGATGAATGAACTTTCCCTGTCTCAATCGATCATTTCTCATTAACCCTTCGCATACAAATCCGGCACTTTCATAACTCTTTTTAGCTTTTGTATTATCTTCATCTACACGTAACCAAATTTTCTCCAATTCAAACTGAGAAAAACCTATTTGTAACATGCTGTTTAGAGCTGCCATTCCAAATCCTTTACCCCAATAGTCTTTATTTCCAATCGCAATTCCTAGTTCAGCATTTTTATTTGTTTTATCAAAATTTTTAAGGTCTACCCATCCAATATGTATACCTGTCTCAGTAACGATTGCCCTTTGTTCATAACCATTTTTTCGGCTTATACAAGCTTCAATCCAGTTTCTCGTATCTCCACGAGTGAACGGAGGATATTGATCTGGTACAACTAAATGCTTTGTTACATCTCTATCTAATGACCATTGATAGCGATCTTCTACATCATCTAGTGTCAATTCTCTTAATTGAACATATGGTACATTCATTTTTTTCTCCTCTCTTTATTTACCAATAGAAAATCATTCGAACACTCTTCCACCATACTGTTCTAACGTCTTTTCTATAAAATGAATTAATTCATTTTTCCCTCCCGTTTTATAAAAATGATCAAAAGCGGCTACAAATTTGTTTGCATATTGCTCATCATATCTTTTTAGCACTCTAATAAACCATTTTGAACTCCCAAGCCACTTACCATTTACTCTTAATACATATTCATGTACTAAATCGGCTAATAAATTAGCGATAAACAATTCTTCTTCTCTTTTTGTTGCACCAATAAAGTCATCTAAAGTATCCGTAATAAAATATCGCTTCTGCTTAATCGTTTCTTCGGTCCATTTAGCCGGTCCTTTATGTAGTAAATCATTCGCTTCTTTTTTTAATTTCTCAACAATTTCCTGTTCCCCTTTTAAGGCAATCCCTTCTGAAACTAATTGTGGTAACGACGGTCTCCCTCGATCACAATCCATTTTGAAAAAGGTTTTATATGTTTCGAAATTATGAACAAACACCTCAACAGGCCATCCATTACTATAGAAAGATTCTCTATAGCAAGAAGTTAAACTTTGATCGACTATTACAATGTCAAGGTCAGATGTTTTCGTCGCTTCTCCTCGTGCAACGCTTCCGCCGAGTAAAGCTACATCACAATTCGGAAATTGTAATGTAATTATGTTTTGTGCTGCTTCAATTGGTTTCATAACCGATCCTCTTTTCTTATTTCACTTTCTTTTTTTCAGCTCTTTCTCTCGCTTTTTTTATATAGCTTTCTGCATCTGGTGTTTTACATGATGTTGCACCATGATCAACCTCTATTTTTCCAATTTCACTTGCAATTTCAATCGCTTGTCGCTCTAAGTCTTCATTACGAATTCCTATTGCGATTAAAGCACTATTCATCGCTTCTTTTTTTCTATTTTTTTCATTATGTATATTTTCTTTAATCTCTTCTAAGTACGGAGAGAAGAAATCATCATGTAACGTTTTATTTTTAATCGCTATATTTGCTAATAAAGACCAGCCAGCTCTTCCAATCCATTCATCATTAGACTTTGTCCACTCTTCCATTCTTTCTATTGCAATTGGCGAAGTACATATAGATGTCATAAGAACATCCATTAAACAGTAATAATCAACATCCTGAATCCAACTATTAAGCTGTTCTGTCGTTATTTTTTTCGGGTCTAAAATATAAGTTGCTAATGTCATTGCGTCCATATTTTTCGTTTCCCACAATTCAACTGCTAAATCGTGATCTTTTTTTATCTTCTTTTTTAACAATTTTAAATTCGCAAAACTAACTCCAAATAACGGCTCTTTCGCTCCGTGGTTTTTATACGTTTTTCGATTTTGTTCTGTTCCATATTCCTCTAGTTGCCGCATTACTTCCTCAAGTAACATATACCCACCTCTTTATCTTTTATGTTGACTGTATATATGTATGTACGATATATTCTACATTACTTTTTGGTTTTCCTATATTTATTTTTAAAATACGGTATGTGAAATTTTTAAACATTGCACAGCTATACCATCAAAAAACTATACATGTTAAACATACAGTTTTTTGATGGTATCAATTTTCCGTAGAATAAGATATAAACTACGAAAGAACTTTTAATGAGATGTGTATTTCCAACATGTTTAGAAAACTCTTTAAAATGGTTTACTATCATACTTTTATACCTCCTTCATAAATTATGTTTATTACATTTATTCTTAGCCAAAATCTTTCTACATTTTAATAACTCTCTCAATAAGATTTTCTTATATAAAAATCCCTACAAACACTGTAGGGATTTATGTGTAAATCATTTTGTTACACTCTATTTCATATGAAAATAGTTTCATTCAGATGCATTCATAAGCACAATTCTCCAACCATCTGGATCCTCTATTGTGGTTCCTTTCTCTATCCAATATGGGTTTTCTGGTTCCACCTCATGATAACCCATATTACGTAATCGATTTACTATCTTTTCAATTTCATCTTTATTAGGCATATAAAAAACTAGTAAATTATCTTTTGTCGGTGCCGGACATGGACTTCCATTAACATGTGTAGTAAACTCCAAATGATACTCTTCATCTGGTAACCCAAACATAACCCCGTCATATCCTTCATGATTGTGAAATTCCCCTATACGTTTTAATCCTAATCCTGTTTCATAAAAACTTATCACTTTTTCAAATCTATCTGTTGGTCTTGCAATTCTAAATTGAACCCAATTCTTCATGCAAATCTCCTCCTTTTTATTTTCCAAAGCTTTATTACTATATTCCCTTTAACATCCCTCATTAGGGTAAGCTTCCTAAGTTGAAAGAACTATTAGTTAATAAACAATAGGACTTTAGTATAAATTGCTATTTTGCATTGTTTCTAATGTTATCCATGACTGCCCAATTGGATTAACATACTGTCTTTCCTCATTACAAATTTTACAGCGAGAAGGTGCTTCTTCATTTTCGGGATACTATACTCCACATGTAGTGCAAATATAATTATTCATATTCCCACTCCTTTTTTCATGTAATTGTTTCTTTACCAATATTTTAATAAAAATCAAAAATATTCGAATCAATAATTGGAACGAAAACGAAGTGATACGAAAGTATGATTTGGTGATTGAAAGTTTAAATAATAAAGTTTAAATTCATCCTATTTTTCAAAACTGCAATTGATATAAAATCTTGCATACTTTTGAGTAAACTTTTTTACACTTGTAAAAAAGTTTTTTTGCATTTCCCTACCTATAATTGCTAATATAGTAGAGTAGAACTTTTATAGAGAGAAGGAAAATTATGCACAATGGAATTCGAATGACAACTTTAGTAAAAAGGGCTATGTTAGTTTGTGCGGGGGTATTATTCACATACGAAGTAGCTTTTGGATCAGTACATACTGCTCTAGCTAGTACAGAGGATGAAGCAAAATCTGTTCAACTTGTAAGTGAGATTCAAACATCTCTTGCTCCGAAAGAAGCTCCAAAACATTATAACGGGCAAGTTAGAAAAGTCGCTTATTTAACATTTGATGACGGTCCTGGAAAATACACAGCTGAGCTTTTAGATATGTTAAAGAAAGAAAATGCAAAAGCAACATTCTTCCTAATTGGTTCAAACGTAAAAGCTTTCCCTGATCTTGTAAAACGCGAAGATGCTGAGGGCCACTACGTTGGGATGCACAGTATGACTCATAACTACAAGAAACTTTACACTGAAGGTCATTACGTAGATGAAATGAAGGAAGACCAAGGCTTAATCGCTGGTGTTTTAGGTAAATCACCAGTATTAACTCGTCCATCTTACGGCTCTATGCCAGGATTAAACGAAGCTCTTCGCAACAAAGTTGTAGAAAATGGCTTAAAAGTTTGGGATTGGACAATTGATTCTTTAGACTGGAAATATAACAAAATGCAAGTTGATGCTGCATCTGCTAAAATTGTAGAAAACGTTCTAGCTCATTCTACAAATCCAACAGAAGTTATCCTTATGCATGATATTCATCCACAATCAGTAAAAGCAGTACCTGGAATTATTAAAGGACTGAAAGAAAAAGGATATGAATTAGAAGCATATAATGAGAACGAACACTTCCCATTAAACTTCTGGCATGATAATCGTATGTAATGAAAAGACTTGATTTCCTTTAGCTGGGAATCAAGTCTTTTTATCATTTTGGGAATTACTCCTCGTATATTCGACTCAAACTCCCCCTTCTCTAATATCAATAAAAATTCAAAATCACATGTTATACTATAATTTAGTTTAAATAAGTAGGTGCCATATGATCGTATATACAGTACAAACTGAAGAAGCATGGAAACAATTTAAGAAACTTGGTTATTTAGAAGGTAATAAAGAATTCATCGATCCGGACGATGTATATTCATATGACTGGATGGTGCGCGTCGCTAAAACAAGATTGCCTCATTACGAAGGTAACTACCCTATTTGGGTCTGGGAAGCAAATAATTACCCAAATCGAAATCATAAGGCTTGGGGTAGAACAAATTCAAAAATGGTAATTTTAACACTAGATGTACCGAAAGAATGGGTACTATGGAGCTATTTTGACTATTGGTGCTGTGCTATGACTGATGGATCAACATATTTACATACAAAAAATAAGTGTACTTTAGATGAATGGTATACATATATGGATAAGGAATACGGGATAATATTTGATTTCGACTATTTATTATCTCATCCTGATTGGTGTCTAGGTAAAGAGGATTCGTTAGAAAAACAAGGTGTTATCGGCAAAATACCCCTTTCCTTCGTGAAAAAAGTAAGACGTTTTCGTGCTAAGACAGATAAGTCTATTAGTAAAATCCGAAGTGATAACTGGGATAATAGAAAAGAAAACCGCATTAAAAAGATGAATCGAAAATTAAGAAAGCGAAACGATAAACAAAAAAGAATACAAAAGCGACTTATACGAAATTAAAACATATATCAAAATACAGTAAGAAATTATGGATTGAATATACAAATTCAATCCTATTTTTTATATTATCAACACTTTAGCACATATTACTCTTAAGGAGTGATATGTATATGGATTTTCTTTCATCTGAATATTTGTCTGCCTTGCTTGCCATTATTGTAATCGATTTAGTGTTAGCCGGAGATAACGCCATTGTAATTGGATTAGCAGCAAGAAGATTACCGAAAGACCAACAAAAGAAAGTTATCATTTGGGGAACCATTGGAGCAATCGCTATTAGAGCTCTCGCTACCTTAGTTGTCGTTTGGTTATTAAAAACACCTGGATTACTCCTAATTGGTGGTGTACTTCTTATTTGGATCGCTTACAAGCTGATCGCTGAGGGCAAAAATCATGATATTAAAGCCGAAGAAGGATTTTGGTCTGCTATTAAAACCATTATTATTGCTGATGCGTTAATGGGCATTGATAATGTACTAGCTGTTGCAGGAGCTGCCCATGGTAACTTTTCTTTAGTAATCATCGGATTATTAGTGTCTATTCCAGTAGTCGTATGGGGCAGTACATTGATTTTAAAATGGGTGGATCGTTTTCCTGTCATTATTACGATCGGAGCAGCCGTTTTAGCTTATACTGCCGCGAAAATGATTGTAGATGAGAAATGGTTCGCTGGATTTTTCGAAAGTAACCCTTTCGTTAAATGGGCATTTATCATTATTATCATCGTCGGTGTAGTTTTCTTCGGAAAGGCAAAACAAAAAGCAACAGCTGGTTCTGTCTCATAATGATGGTATATTTACAAATAAAAGGCGCTATTCATATGAATAGCGCCTTTTATTATTTATTTAGCTTCCCCTTCCGGAGTCGTTTTTACCTTCGTTTTGTTTTTATCGCGGTTGTTATAGTTATACTTCGAACGATCTACTGGAGTGAATCCTTCCGGTGTGTAGAATCGTAATAAGTCACCATTTACGACTTGGTCAGAGTATTTTAGTGAGTTTTGAACCATTTGTTCATTTTTCTTTATTTCATCTGTAAATTCTACAGGTTTTCCAGTAGTTGTATCATAGTATTTGCCGTTTAGTGCAGTAACTGTTGGGCTTACGTAGTTACCGTTACGGAACGCAACGACTTGTTTATGATCTGGTGATAATAAATCAGAACCGAATTGAACATAGTTTTTTGTATCTGTACCTAGTAAGTGTAATAGCGTTGGGAGAACGTCAATTTCACCACCGTATTGATGTTGTACGCCACCTTTCACTCCTGGTACACGAACGATTAATGGTACACGTTGTAACTGTGCATTTTCAAATGAGTTCATTTCTTTACCCATTACTTTTGACATTGCTGCGTTATGATTATCTGAAATACCGTAATGGTCTCCGTACATAACAATAATTGAGTTATCATATAAACCAGATTGTTTCAAGTAATCGATGAAGCCTTTTACAGATTCATCTAAATAGCGTGCTGTTTGGAAGTACGTATCTACTGATGAATCACCTGTTGTTGCTGGTTCAATCGTTGCTTCTGCCTTATCGATTGGATAAGGGAAATGGTTCGATAACGTAATAAACTTCGTATAGAACGGTTGTTTCAACGTTTGTAATAACGGAATAGATTCATTAAAGAACGGTTTATCTTTTAATCCGTAGTTTACTACATCTTTTTCATTCATATCGTAGTATGACGCATCAAAGAATTTATTAAAACCAAATGATTTATAAATATCGTCACGGTTCCAGAATGTTTTGTAGTTACCGTGGAATACTGCTGATGTGTATCCTTGTTGTCCTAAAATAGCTGGTGCTGATTGATACGTATTATGAGATTTCGTTGTAAAGACAGAACCTTGCGGTAAACCAAACATTGAATTCTCTAACATAAACTCCGCATCAGATGTTTTCCCTTGTCCTGTTTGATGGAAGAAGTTATCAAAATAAAGTGTATTCGCATCTTTTGTAAATGAGTTTAAGAACGGTGTAACTTCTTGACCATTTAATTTGTAATCAATTAAGAAGTTTTGGAATGACTCTAAATGAATGTAAATTACGTTCATTCCCTTTCCTTTACCGAAATACTCAGGGTTTGGACTTGCATAAGTTGATGTTAAATAATTTCGTACTTCTGTCATATTATCGCCATCAGCTAATGCTCGTTCTGTCGATGCTTTCGCACTTTGAATTCCATCATAAATTGTGTAGTTGTATGCACCTAAATATTTCACAATATAATTACGGTCAAACGTTCTTGTTAATAATTCAGGACGGTCAGACTCTGCAAGACCTAAGTTAACACTGAATAATAAAATACCTGCTACAAATACTAGAGATAATTTATGCTTCGCAACACGAATTGGTTTTGGATTTGCAAATTTTGTTGCGACTAACACAATTAATATAATCGTGTCTAAGAAGTATAATGGATCATAAAGATGTAGCAACGCAAGAATACTACCACCTAAATCTCCAAAGTTATTCGTTTGTGTTAATGTCGGGAACGTAATAAAGTCACTGAAAAAGCGATAGTATACTACGTTTGCGTATAAAAGAATCGACAATAACAAATTAATGATAATTAACCAAATATAAGATCGTTTCCCTTTTGCAAATAATGCAAGTCCTAAAAATAGAACTGCTGAACTAAGCGGGTTAAAAAACAGCAAGAATTTTTGAATTGTGTTTGAAATTCCTAAATTGAATTCCGTTACATAAGCTGCATATGTTTTGAGCCACAATAAAATAACGGCAAACAGAAAGAATCCAAAATGATTGCTTAACACACTTTTGCTCTTTAATAAGAACTGTTTCATTTCTCCACCTCTTTTGATCATCCAAGGCTTATTTTTTATAAGTCTGTCTCTCTATTCAGATTTTCTTCTTCAAATAGATTATCTTTATTTAACTATATGAAGAATATTAGTAATTATAATTTGAAGCTAGTATTTATTCAACTATTTCTTTCTAGACATTTTGACCTTGGTTTCTATTTAACAAAATAAATTTGTAACATTTCCTGTTTTCTCCCAAGATTCATCCACTAATTATGACACCCCATACTATATACCTTTATAAACTCATTCGCAAACTATTCTATCTCCAAATTTGGTACATATTTCACATGACAAAATAATACGATTTGATTATATTACTCCACTTACATTTCCCTTCTTCAACTAACTCTTTAAATCTTAAAGTCATTACATCCCTTCATACATGAAAAAATTCTCCTGTTCATTAATATTATATTTGAATAATTATTCATTTGACCGACCAGCGATGTTACGTTTTCTCGACAAAAAAACTCGCTCTAAAAAGAGCGAGTTTTTTCATTATATATTATTGACCTTTGTACATTGCATCTACTTGTTTTTGAAGTTCCTCATTTTCTAAGAACTCATCATAAGTAGCCTCTTTATCGATTACACCGTTTGGTGTTACTTCGATAATGCGGTTTGCAATTGTTTGCACGAACTGATGGTCATGAGATGTGAATAAGATTGTACCTTTGAATGCAATTAAACCGTTATTTAATGCTGTGATTGACTCAAGGTCTAAGTGGTTCGTTGGATCGTCAAGTGTGATTACGTTCGCACCACTTAACATCATTTTAGATAACATACAACGAACTTTTTCGCCTCCAGATAATACAGAAACGTTCTTCTTAACTTCTTCACCTGAGAATAACATACGGCCTAAGAAACCACGTAAGAAGCTTTCAGACTCATCTTGTGGAGAGAATTGACGTAACCATTCAACTAAGTTGTAATCACTGTTCTCAAAGTACTTAGAGTTATCTCTTGGGAAGTAAGATTGAGAGGTTGTAACACCCCATTTGAATGAACCGCTATCCGGCTCCATTTCACCCATAAGAATTTTAAATAATGTTGTCATCGCAATATCGTTACGGCCGATAAATGCAACTTTATCACCTTTATTTAAAGTGAAGTACACATTATCTAACACTTTTTCACCATCAATTGTTTTAGACAGACCTTCAACAGTTAATAAGTCATTTCCTACTTCACGCTCAGGTGTGAAGCCAACGAATGGGTAACGACGTGATGACGGTCTAATATCATCTAATGTAATTTTGTCTAATAATTTTTTACGAGAAGTTGCTTGTTTCGCTTTAGAAGCGTTTGAACTAAAGCGTGCAATGAAGTTTTGTAACTCTTTTACTTTCTCTTCTTTTTTCTTATTAGCATCTTGTGTTAATTTTAAAGCTAATTGGCTTGACTCATACCAGAAGTCATAGTTACCAACATAAAGTTGAATTTTACCGAAATCAAGGTCAGCCATGTGCGTACATACTTTATTTAAGAAGTGACGGTCATGGGATACTACGATAACTGTGTTTTCAAAGTTCATTAAGAAGTTTTCTAACCATTGAATCGCTTTTAAGTCCAAGTGGTTGGTAGGCTCATCTAATAATAGAATGTCAGGTTGACCGAATAAAGCTTGAGCAAGTAATACTTTTACTTTCTCTGCCCCAGTTAATTCTGACAATTTCTTATCATGAAGGTCTTCACCAATACCTAAACCTTTAAGAAGAATTGCAGCTTCTGACTCAGCTTCCCAACCGTTAAGCTCAGCGAACTCACCTTCAAGTTCAGCAGCGCGCATTCCATCTTCATCACTAAAGTCTTCTTTCATGTAAATAGCATTTTTCTCTTGCATTACTTTGTAAAGTTGCGTGTGACCCATAATTACTGTTTCTAATACTGGGAACTCTTCATATTCGAAGTGGTTCTGTTTTAATACTGCTAGACGCTCACCTGGCGTAATATGTATGTCACCTGTTGATGGTTCAATTTCTCCAGATAAAATCTTTAGGAATGTAGATTTACCAGCACCGTTTGCTCCGATTAAACCGTAGCAGTTACCTGGCGTGAATTTTATGTTAACATCTTCAAATAATTTGCGATCCGCGAAACGCAAACTAACGTTACTTACTGTAATCATTTGTGTCCTCCTACTAATACCGCTTATTTCAGCGTTTTCTCACCGATTGTCTTAAAAAATCGCATATTACGACTCAATTATTGTAGACTATAGCTATTATATAGTAGAAGCTGGATGAATAGCAACGGTTGATTACCTTTCTACAATGAAATCGGATAGTTTTTGTCCATTCCCCTAGCTATTGTATGTATATCATCGACCTCTTTCTCATATAACCTTTCACTGCTCATTCTGTAATATATCGGATTCATTTTCATCTGAAATATTATATACCGAAAAAACTGTAGAGAAATCATTCCCTACAGTCTCTTCTTATTTCGTATTTATTATTTTCTCTTTGTAACTCTTCATTTTACTCGTTAACCCTATTAACGCCGGTAATAATATCGGCATCACAATTAAAGCTAATAGAAGAAGTACAACGCCAACTACTGATGCAACTTGTATAAGTGTTAATACACCTGATGGAATTAATGCTGCAAATGTCCCGCCTAAAATTAGCGCCGCTGATAATACAACTCCTCCTATATGACGAGATGCAGTTACAATTTTCGTTACCGAATCCCCTTCTATCTCGTTATAGCGCATCATTACGAAAATACTATAATCCACTCCTAAAGCGACAATCATAATGAAGCTAAAGAATGGAACATTCCAGCTTAATGAATCTACATGTAATACATGTGCACTAATTTGTTCGCTTATACCGAGTGATGCGAAGTACGCTAATAGTAATGAGCCAATAATAAATATTGTGTTTAGTAATGAGCGTGTAATTACGATTAATACAATCGCAATTCCAATTAACATAATTGTAGCTGTACGTAAGAAATCTTGCCCTGTTACTTCTTTTAAATCAACGTTTCTAGCTGTTGTTCCGCCAATTGCTGTTTTCGCATCATGTAATTCCGTTCCCTTTACAGTGCCGTCGATTGTTTTATTGATTTCTTGAATAATTGGCATCGCTTCTTTTGAATACGGATTTACATCTAAAATGATAGTCATTTTAGCAATTTTTCTATCCTGTGACATGTACGTGTTCAATGCTTTTTGGAAATCCTCTCCCTCTAGCACTTCTTTTGGAATATAAAACTTCTCAGAGCTCTTCGATTCATTGAGCTCCCCTAAATATTTTTGTGCGTCATGCAGGCCATTACTTACTTTTCCAAGCCCTTCTGTACTTTTAGATAAACCGGATTGTAATTGCCCCATCTTTTCTTGCAGGTCTTTAAGGCCCGTTAAAAGTTGTCCTTGCCCATCGTTTATTTTCGTTAATCCAGATTGTAACTCAACTGATTTATTTGCAATTTGTTTTGAACCTGAAGAACCTTCATTTAATCCATTTTTAAGATCGGCTGCTCCCTTTTGTAACTTATTAACTCCATTGCTCATTTCTTTTAAGCCGTTATCCACTTTCAGTAACGATTGATTCGCTTCTTTAAATGAACTCATCGCCGTTTTGTGCTGTGTTGCTAATTGATTTAATTCATTTGAAAGTACGCTTAATTTCTTTTGAGCCTCTTTAGCAATTCCTATCGTTTGTTGTATGTTTGGATCATTCGCTAATTCTGGTTTCGTTTGAACGAAATTGGTCATTAACATTTCAATTTGTTCATATCCCTTTTTCGCACCATCAATCGCTTGAGAAATACTTCCGAAGTATTGATCGTAAGAGTTTAAACCTTTTTCTAACTGTGCATAACCAGCATGCAGCTGCGACGTTGCATTAGATAGGACATTTATATTTTCGTTTACTGAAGCTAAACCACTCTCAATTTGCTGTGCTCCTTGTGCACCGTCGTTTATGCCATTTGATAATTGATGTAAAGCTGTTCCTAATGCTGATACCCCGTTTTTCGCCTCGTTCGTTCCATCAATTAATTTTTGAACATTCGCAAGACTATTTGAATCATTACTTCCCATTTTATTTTTCGCATCTGTTAATCCATCATTAATTTCCTTTATGCCACCATCGGCATCTCCTAATCCTGTATTCAATTCTCCCGCTTGCTTATTTAAATATAATTCTTTTATCTTCTCACCAGTTGGACGTGTTGGTGCATATACTTCTGACACACCTTTAACTTTCGAAATTTTATCAGTTAATTCGTCTACAATTTGTAGAGAAGTTCCTCCATCCAGCTTTTTATCAGATTGAATGACTAATGTACTCGGTGAAGAGAAACCAGGCGGAAAATGATCCTCTATTACGTTAATACCCATCTTGGATTCATACTTATTATCCACTTCAAATAAATCATTGTAATTAAGTGTATTAGAGTATTTTAATACGAAAGGAATCGATATTACGAATACGATGATTAAAGCGACAAATGGCCTTGCTACTGAGTTTTTCGCAAAGAATCCCCATAAGCGACTATCCTCATGACCTTTAAATGTTTTAACTGGATAAAACATTCCTTTTCCTAAAAGCACCATGAAAAATGGATTTAAAGTCGTTAATACGAGTAATAATACTAAAACACCAATTGCTACCGCTGAAGTAGATTGATATAATTTAAAACTTGCTAAAGCAAGTGATGCAAAACCAATTAGCACCGCTATTCCGCTATATAATACAGTTTTACCTGCTGATTTAAATGTTTCTTTTGTAGCTAAAAATGCATTTTCTTGTTTACTTAATTCTTCTTTAAACCTCGTATATAATAAAATGTTATAATCTGTTCCTACCCCAAACAGGACGACGACTACGAACACTTGTGTAAAGTTTGAGAATGGAAAATTAAATTGATCTACAAGCTGGGCAATAATCCCCATTGAAACTAAATACGATATACCAACTGTAAGAAGAGAAACAATTGGAACAACTGGTGAACGGAATACGAGGATTAATACTACAAGAATGAAAATGATTGAAATAACTTCTGTCTTTTTCACTCCCTCTTGAGAGGATTTAAGAAAATCACCCGCTATTAAGTCACTTCCTGTTAAATACGTTTTTACCCCTTTCGTTTGCACTTTTTCATGAAGATTATTTGAAACTTTTGATATTTCACCATGTTTTTTATCTATCGATATTTGTGTTAAAATAGTCGTATTATCTTTAGAAACTAATTGTTTCTCCAAGTCTTTATTGTCTAAATGTGAAACAACTTCCTTAATTCCTAATTGCTCTTTTTCATTTTGCAGGGCGTTGATTGTTTTTGTTATTTCCTTTTTTTGTTCATCTGTTAAAGCTGCCGTATTGCCACTATTAAAAACGGCTATAATTTCATACTTTTCAACCCCTTCTTTATCCATCTCTTTCATCATCTTGTCAGCAATACTGCTTTGCTTTGTATTAGGGATTGTAATTTTCCCTTTTTCTTTCACTAATTTATCCATATTAGGCATCGTTACGACCATTGTAATAGTAATAACTATCCATAATAGAAAAGATAAACTTCTCCAACTTTTTAACTTGCTCATTTGAATCATCTCCCATTTTGAAAGTTTCACGTTAGTAACGGAATGAACGTTCATTCCTATTATTCTATTACGTTATTTTGTAAATTCTATTAAACTAGTCTTTCCGGAATGAATGTTCATTCCCTTAGTTACACAAATATCCTTTCCTGCTCTCATTTTTTTTAATCTATTTAGGAATGAATATTCATTCCTGTACTTATAAAGCTATAGAATCAAATGATTCTAATAGCGTTCCAAGAGCTTTCTTCTAATTCTTTTACTAACTCTTTCGAGTATTCTAATTGCCCTGTTGCAATTACTTTCGTTAATTTTTCTAGCGGTTGATATACAATAATAATTAAAGCAACTGGAGGCAATGGACGAAGAAAACCTTTTGCGATTCCATCTTCAATAATATTCATAAAGAAGCCTATAAAATCATCAAATATTTTCTTACTCTGTTCATCAAGAAAATAACTATCACAGTGAGAATTTGTAAATAAAAAAGCATCTACATTGTTTCTCGCAAATTCAAATAAACGGTTGTACGTATGACTAAACTGTTCACGAATATTTGCTTCAACAGGAAAATCCGTTTTTATTATTTCAGAAAGCTCTAACATACTTTTTGAAAATAATGAGTTAACAAGTGCCTCTTTATTTTCAAAATAGCGATAAATAGTACCCGCACCGACTTTTGCCTTTTCAGCGATCATTGGAATTGTCGTACCATCGTAACCACGCTCTGCAAAAAGTTGCATCGCAGCATCAAAAATATCCTCTTGTTTGTTTTTAGCCATTTTTTCCACCTCTATTTTCAGGAATGAAAATTCATTCCGTTTTTAATTATAAATTACAGGGAATAAAAGTCAAGTGCGTGACAACGTATAGTTGCGATTCTATTCTCTTGTATGTGAATAAAATTATATCAGCGATTTTCAGGATATATCAACTTACCGACAAAAATTAATACGATGAGATGGAGCTATCCCAAAATTTTGTTCGAAACAACTCCATCTTATATGCAAATTAAAAGAAATCATAAATAAACGGCTTGCGCACTGGTACTACATTCTCAAATGCCCGTATTTCTTCTTCGCTTCCGCTAATTAATTCTAATTCATTTAGTTCTAATGGGCGTTTGTATCCAAGCAGTATTGTAGATAGTGCATTTATATCTAGCTTGATCCCTTTATCCATTGGTTCTTCTATAATTGCTATTTCATAATTTGCAAGTCTCACCGATACATTATTCCACGGTGCAAATGAATCTGTAATATGTAAAATGACTTCTTGTTGTACATTGTTCCAGTTTAACTCATACTGTTTTAAGAACTGCTCTACATCTACAATTCTTCCCATAAAATATGGTTTTATTTCTGTTTTCACACGTGGTTCTTGCAATGTATATAACAACTGTTCGTTTTCACTTACTTTCATTTCAAGCTCTTTAATCATAGAATCATGCTGGCAAATAAAATTCCATAGACCATTTCGTGCTTCATTATGCAGTGGTACAAATTCTTCTACTGTTATTTTATAGTTTTCTATTTTGTATAACATGTAACCTGCTGCCTTTTTATTTTCATCATAGTAAATCGCTAATGTTAAATCATCATAAACCGCTTGTAACCACCAGTTCTTCTCTCGAACTAACATACATGAAAAACGTTCTGCAAATGCTTCATAGATCTTCTCGACTTCTTTTGGATGATTTTCTTTATTAAAACGTTTCACAGTACCATTTACTTGTTTTTTCATCACTAAATCGCTCTTACTTATATGACATTTGAGTAGATTCGCACAAAGTTCCCAGCCGTATTTACGGTAAAATGAAACAGCAAATGGGTGTAACATAGAGACTGTATAGCCATCTTTTTTCATTCTTTGAAGTGAATGTTGAAGTAGCTCTTTTACATACCCACTTCTTCTGTACTCTGGATACGTCGCTACTCCTGCAACGCCACCCATTTTAAATTTTTCTTTACCTATGTAAATATGAAACGGGATGAGGTGTAGTTTTGCAGCTAAGTCTTTCCCTTCCATAATGCCGTATATTTCATGACTTTCCTTCATTTTTGTAAGTTGCTGCTGTAATCGTTCCTCATCTACTTTATATTGAAAAGCGTATTCTGATAAACGTAATGCTTCTCTGAATTTATCTTCTTTTAATTGTATGACATTCATATAATTCTCCTCCATTCCCTTTTTGAATTGTATCATAATTCTCACTATTATAGTTCGGTAAGTGAAATTACAAGGACGTTTTAACAAAAAAGCAGATACATCACGTATCTGCTTTCCACCCTTTTTATTTAGCTAACTTTTGAAGTTCGTCAAAGAATGTAGGATATGATACACCTACTGCTTCTGCATCTTCAATAATTGTTTTTCCTTCTGCTAGGCAGCCAGCAATTGCAAGCATCATTCCGATACGGTGATCACCATAACTATTTACTGTATTGCCTTTTAGAGCTGATTTTCCGTAAATGATCATACCGTCATCAGTTGCTTCTATTCGAGCTCCTAGTTTCGTTAACTCAGCAACTACTGTATCAATACGGTTTGTTTCTTTTACTTTTAATTCGTGCGCATCTTTAATTACTGTAATTCCTTCTGCTTGCGTTGCCGCTAATGCGATTACAGGAATCTCATCGATTAATCTAGGGATAATATCTCCGCCAATTTCAATTCCTTTTAATGAAGATGTTTCGATTGTAATATTTGCAGCTGGTTCTGATGCCCCTTCGTTAATTAGGTCTACAGTGAACGTAGCACCCATTTTTTCTAAAACATCAATAATACCTGTACGGGTTGGATTCATTCCTACATTTTGTAATACTAGTTTACTATTTGGGATGATTGCACCTGCTACTAAGAAAAATGCTGCTGATGATACGTCACCGGGCACTTGAATATCTGTTGCTGTTAATTTTTGTCCACCTGACAGCTTCACTGTTTTCCCTTCGCGAGTTACTTTAACACCAAATGCTTCGAGCATTCTTTCCGTATGGTCGCGTGAAATATGTGGTTCTGTAACAGCTGTTACACCTTCTGCACGAAGACCTGCAAGTAAAATAGCTGACTTTACTTGTGCACTTGCAACAGGAGAAATATATTCAATTGCTTTTAAATCTCCGCCACGTATTGTTAACGGTGTAAATGTTCCTTCTTCTCGGCCGTCTATGTTTGCGCCCATTTGTTTTAATGGGTTTGTTACACGCTTCATCGGTCTTTTTGCGATAGATTCATCACCTTGTACGCAAGAGAAAAATGGTGTGTTAGCTAATATACCTGACATTAATCGGATTGTTGTACCAGAATTACCAACATCTAATACAGCTTTCGGTTCTTGTAAACCTTCTAATCCTTTACCAACTACAGTAACCTCATCACCGTTTTGCGTAATTTCTACTCCCATTTCTTTAAAACATGAAATCGTACTTAAACAGTCTGCACCGGGCAAGAAACCTTTAATTGTTGTTTTCCCTTCTGCAATAGAACCGAACATAACAGCACGGTGTGAAATGGATTTATCACCTGGGATTGTAATATTGCCATTCAATCCGTTATTAACAGGTTGTATTGTTCTTTCTTTCACGTTTTTCACCTTCTCATTTAAATTGTTTCATAAGTTTGGTATTCTTCTTCTCCAAGCGCTAGTTTTGCTTTCATACGATCTTCTTCCCTTTGGAAGCTAATACGTAATACCCCAAGCAGTCCTTCACGCGCTTCTAATATTTGCAAGTTCGTAATACTAATTTCCTCGCGCGCCAAAATACTCGTAATATGAGCCAATGCCCCCACCTTATCTAATACATCGACGTATAAGTCGTGATAGGCAGGAATTGCCCCTCTCTTTCTTACTGGTAAAGAATCACGGTATTCTTTCGCATCTGCAAAATAGTTTTGAATCTCGCATGCATCTCCGGTAGAAACTGTTTTATATAAATCTTCCATTTCAGAGATCCACTCTTTTAATAATACCATTAAATGCTCACGATTTTGCTTTACAATATCACTCCACATTTTCGGACTACTAGATGCGATACGTGTAATGTCTTTAAACCCTCCAGCAGCTAGCTGATGAATGAGCGGATTATCTCCTGCATGTTTCTCTACTTGCTTCACTAAACCTGCAGCGATAAGGTGCGGGAAATGACTAACGATCCCTGTTACATAATCATGTTCTTCTGTATTTAAAACAAGGAAATGTGACCCTGTTCCTTTTAACCAATCTTTTAACTCTTCCACTTGTTCATTTGGCACATGATGCATCGGTGTTAAAATGTAAAATGCATTTTCAAATAAATGCGCTTTTGCACTTTCAACTCCCGTTTTATGAGAACCTGCCATTGGATGTCCACCAATGAAAGATACTTCCTTTGAAAATAAAGTTTCTGCTTCATTCATAATCGTGCCTTTTGTACTACCAACATCAGTCACTATAACATCTTCTCGTAAACGGAATGACGCAAGTTTGTGTAATAGCTTCTTCGTTTCTTCAACTGGAGAAGCAAAAACAATTAAATGTGCCTCTTCACATGCATGCTGTAAATCAACTGCTATTTCATCTACTACGTGTAATTCTTTTGCACGCTCTACTTGTTCTTGAAATATATCATAACCTGTTATCGTTACATTGTGCTCTTTCTTAATTGCTAATGCGAGAGAGCCTCCGATTAAACCAGTTCCAATTAATACTACCTTTTTACGCATTTTCCTCATCTCGAGACTTTCTTTTTTTATTTTCAAAGTGTTGTTGTAACACTGAAATCACCCCTTCATTTTGCTCCCTTGTTCCGACTGTAATACGGATACCATTCGGGAACGGACGAATAATAAATCCTGCATGTGCACAAGCTTCATAAATCTCTCCAGCATTCTCAACTGGCAAGAAGATGAAATTTGTTTGCGATGGATAAAATGGAATATCATTTTCCCTACAAAAGCTCTCGTATTGTTGTAATCCTTCTGTATTCACACGAACTATTTCTTCAATAAACTCGTCATCACCAAAAGCAATCGTCGCTGCTTTTTGCGCTAATGAAGATACGTTAAATGGCAAACGAACGACATTTAATTTTTCGATTAACTCTTCCTGTCCAACCGCATATCCAACGCGGAAAGAAGCTAATCCGTACGCTTTAGAAAATGTTCTAAGTACAAGAATATTTTTATGTTTTTCTAAAAGCGGTAATGTCTCTGGGAAATCTTTTGCTGTTACGTATTCATAGTACGCTTCATCAATGACAATTAACGTATTTTCACTAATACCTTCAATGAATTGAGTCAATTTTCGGTCATTCACATATGTGCCTGTTGGATTGTTCGGGTTACAAATCCATACAATTTTTGTATCGTTATCTACTACTGAAGAAATTTCTTCTAAGTCGTATACACCGTTATTTAACGCAACTTCCTTCACTTCGCAACCTTCTATAATGGCATGATGACGATACTGTGGGAATGTTGCACCTGCTGTTACAATGTTATCTCCCGCTCGTAATACGGCGCGGCTTATTATTTGAATGATTTCATCTAAACCACTACCACAAAGTACTTGTTCCATTTTCACATGTAACTTATCTGCGATTGTTTGACGGAGCGTTGTAGCACCTCCGTCAGGATATAAAGCATGTTCCAACCACGATTTTTGCAACTCATCTAAAACACGTGGCGAACAGCCGAATGGATTTTCATTCGATGCTAATTTCACAAACGAATGATCTCCGTACACTTCTTTCATTTGTTCTGGTGATTTACCTGGTTTATATGGTTGTAATGATGATAGTTGATCTTTTACTTGCACGTTAAACCCACCTTTTTATTAAAATTCTTTTGCGTAGTTATTGTGTTGCATAATGTTTTGTTTTAATAATTCCATACGATCTTTTCCGAATTGTTCGACTAGTGCATCTGCAAGTTCCCATGCCACAACAGATTCAGCTACTACACCCGCCGCTGGTACTGCGCAACTATCAGATCTTTCAATACTCGCTTGGAATGCTTCTTTCGTATCAATATCAACGCTTGCTAACGGTTTGTATAAAGTAGGAATTGGCTTCATCACGCCTCTTACGATAATTGGCATACCTGTTGTCATACCGCCTTCTAAACCGCCGGCATTATTCGTTCTTCTCGTGTATCCTTTTTCTTCATCCCACAGAATTTCATCATGCACTTTGCTTCCTGGTTGTCGTGCCGCTTCAAAACCTACGCCGATTTCAGCACCTTTAAATGCATTTATACTCATAATTGCACCAGCAAGTTTTGCATCTAATTTACGATCGTAATGGACGTAACTACCGACGCCAATCGGCATACCTTCTGCAATGACTTCCACAATACCACCGATTGAATCTCCACTACTTTTTGCGTTGTCAATCGCATTCATCATTTCTTGCTCTACTTCTTTATCTAAACATCGAACTGGTGAGTTTTCAGTAATTGTTTGAATTTCTTCAATTGATAAGTTTGAAATATGTTTTGCTTTTACTCCACCAATTTCAAGAACATGTCCTGCAATTTCCACGCCTAATCCGCTTAAAATTTGTTTTGCAACTGCACCAGCAGCTACACGAACTGTCGTTTCTCTTGCAGATGACCGCTCTAATACGTTTCTTATATCACGATGACCATATTTAATTGCTCCATTTAAATCTGCATGTCCGGGACGTGGTTTTGTAATTGTACGTTTCATGTCTTTACTTTCTTTTTCCGAAATTGGCTCTGCACCCATTACTTTCGTCCAATGTTTGAAATCATCATTTTTTACAATTAACGTAATCGGTGATCCAAGTGTCATCCCGTGACGAACACCACTTACAATTTCAACTGTATCTGTTTCAATTTGCATACGTCTTCCGCGTCCATGACCTTTTTGTCTTCTTAATAATTCTTTATTAATATGTTCCGCCGTAAGTGTCAAACCTGCTGGTACACCTTCTAAAATAACTGTTAACTGCGGTCCATGTGATTCTCCAGCTGTAATGTATCTCATTTCTCTTGCCCCTTTACTATTTTTTTGTACAAAAAAGTCCCTACTGAGCGCTCAGTAGGGACGATGTTTATCGCGGTACCACCCTAGTTGTAGACTTCTTTCGTCTACCTCTCTTCTTCTTTAACGATCGTTTGACCGTCTTACCCTCCAAAAGTTGTCGGGAAAGATGCTCCAAGGCTGTAATTCATGCTTACCTTTGTACTGATTCACACCGACCATCAGCTCTCTTTAACAGTGAGATAAGCACTACTGTTTCCTCTTCAACGCATATATGATATGGAATTAAGATAATTTATTTTTGAAACCTTTTAACTCATCCATGAATCTATGGAATTCTGGAATGTCCATTTGTTGTGCAGAATCTGATAATGCAACTGCTGGATCTGGATGAACTTCAGCCATTACTGCATCTGCGCCAATTGCAAGTGCCGCTTTCGCTGTTGGTAATAATAAATCTCTGCGTCCAGTTGAATGTGTTACATCAACGATAACTGGTAAATGTGTTTCTTTCTTTAAAATTGGTACTGCAGAAATGTCTAATGTGTTACGTGTTGCTCTTTCGTATGTGCGGATACCGCGCTCACAAAGAATAATTTGATCGTTACCTTGCGCAATGATGTATTCCGCTGCGTTAATGAACTCATCAATTGTTGCTGCTAATCCACGTTTTAATAATACTGGTTTGTTAACTTTACCTACCGCTCGTAATAAATCGAAGTTTTGCATGTTACGTGCGCCAACTTGAATTACATCAACGTAGTCTAATGCCATTTCAACATCGTTCGGATTTAAAATTTCACTAATAATTGCTAAGTCAAACTCGTCTGCTACTTGACGTAAAATTTGAAGTCCTTCTACTCCTAAACCTTGGAAATCATATGGAGAAGTTCTCGGTTTGAATGCACCACCGCGCATTAATTTTAAGCCTTGGTCTTTCATCGCTTGCCCTACTTGACGAACTTGTTCTAAACTTTCTACTGCACAAGGTCCCATGATGAACGTTTGTGTTCCGTTTCCAATCAATTCACCTTTTACATCAACGATTGTATTTTCTTTTTTCTTTTTACGTGATACTAGTAACGCTTTACGGTTATCATCTTCTTGTAACTCTAAGCTTGCTTTGAAAATCGTTTTGAAAATATGTTGAACTGTTGATGTTTCGAATGGTCCTTCGTTATGCTCTGCAATCATATCAAGTACTTCACGCTCACGTACTGGATCAAAGCGTTTCGTACCTTGTACTTGCTTTTGCTCTCCAATTTTTTGAACAATTTCACCACGTTTGTTTAAAAGGTGTAATAGTTGTAAGTTAATTTCATCTACCTGTTTACGTAATTGATCTAATTCATGATTTGCCATTTGGAAATCCTCCTCTAATGTTTTAAAAGTATAGTAAGAGAATAAAAAATTCTCTATTTTCTGAACTGACTAATTATACAAATTCATAGTGGAATCGATACCTCTTCTTATTTTAAACTGATAATTCTTACAAAGACATGAGCTACTAGTTAAAAACCCACTTTTTTGTACAAAAAAGCCCTACTGATCCAATCAGTAGGGACGATATTTATCGCGGTACCACCCTAGTTGTAGACTTCTTTCGTCTACCTCTCTTCATTGTTAACGATCATCTGACCGTCTTTCCCTTCATAAAGACAATACTATCTTTACTACGAAAAAGATGCTCCAGGACTGTAATTCGCTCTTGTTTATGTACTGGTTTGCACCAACCACCAGCTCTCTGTTACAGGGAAACAACAACTACTGCTTTTCCTTTCAATGCATGACTATTTAATTTTCAAGTTGAACCACTAAAATACAAAAAGTCCCTACTGAATAAATCAGTAGGGACGATATTTATCGCGGTACCACCCTAGTTGTAGACTAACTTTCCGTCTACCTCTCTTCACTGTTAACGATCAATTGACCGCTTTTTCCTCATAAAGACAAACTATCTTTATTACGAAAAAGATGCTCCAAGACTGTAATTCATGATTATCCCTGTACTGGTTCACACCAACCACCAGCTCTCTGTTACAGTAAGACTAACCACTACTGTGATCTCTTCATTGCACTTTGTTTATTCAAATGTTTTTGAAATTGAATAAGTATGATTCGTATTATAGAACGCTTTTCAAAACACTGTCAACAACTTTTTATATATTTTTTTAAATTCCACTTTCGTCCTATAATTCTTTTTGTAAATCACCCATTACAATTCCTATGCGAATTATTTCATTTTCTAGTAAATGTAAAACATATTCCTCTACTTCATACTGAACTAATAATTCTTTTATTTTTATGATTTCTTTTTCAAATAAAACGGCTTCGTGACATGTTTGTAGTAAAATAAAAAACACATTTGCAAATATTTCTTTATGCGCTTTCATACTTTCTTTTTTATGAAGCATTTCAATCAATAACTGCTTCATTTCCTCACCTGCACATTTACCATGTACACTTGAAAATGCACGAGACATAATACATAATCCTTTTTCTAATATTTCATCCATGTATAAAATAATACGTAAAAGCATTACATATTCTCTTGCAGTTATCTCACCCATTTTTGGTCGTTCTCGCAAAAATACACTGAGCCAAGCTGTCCAAAATTTTTGTTGTTCTTTTACACTTAATGTTTTGACGTAATAGCATAAAAACTGCATAAACTTAATTTTATTTTCTTCATTTTCTAGTATGAGTAACGGGTATAACCAATCTGTTTTTTGATCCCAATATAGTACACATTTAATAAATACAAAGCTAAGCCACTTCAAGAAAGCTTCTCTCGTATGCGGATGTAATACTTCCAAATGTTCTATCGCATACTTAATAAATCGCTTCATTTCTGTAAATAAAGGTAGATTTATTTGCGTGTAACATAATCCGGCCCATGCATATTCCGTAATCTCATTTTGTTTTTTTAAATCTAAGTATGGTAACAAATATTTTCGGCACCATTGTTTTTCAATATGATATAGGAATGTAATATCTGCTATTAAACGAGCAAACATAAAGTTTGTTCGTTCCGAATTAACTCTTACTTGTTCTTCAAATAAAAATAAATATTCATATACATTACGATCGTATAAATGATCATATGATAACAACTTTAATAATACAGCCGTCATTTTTCCAACTGGATGCTGAATTGATTCATTATAAAAATCTTGTTTCCCAAGCTTAAAGTCTGTATCACTCTTCATAACTTGAGGAAACACTGAAAATGCAAATCGTTTTACAACACGTATACTATTCTCTTCTAACTCTTCTAGTCGATTACTAATTTCATATAGAAAACTACTAATTAACCAATGAAAAGCAGTATTTCTAACAAATTTCTGCAATAGCGGAATAATTTTTTGGATTTGCTCATTCGTCAATCCTCGATTATTTCGCCATTCTCTAATACAAACAAACCATACTTCATTACTTATTTCTTGCACTCCTACTAATTGGTATGCAAATGAAATACTCCACTCTGTGTTTAATTTACATGCTTTTGATAACATCTCTAAAAAATGGCGTTGTTCAAAAACACCATCTTGCGAAAATTGCTGAACTTGCTTCATAATTTCAACATCTTTCAGCTGCAATAATCCGTCAGCAGTTACATTACAAGTAATACTTTCTGCTGTATCCTCTTTCTTTTGTACACTGTATCGTTCAGAATGAAAATGAGGATGCTTTTGCTTCATTAACTCATACCCATTTGCCGTAGATGGGCTATTCGAATCACACTTGAATAATAAGTCTAATACGAGACATGCATCAAATACCCTCTCTTCTGTAAGATGCTTTATTACAGTTCGAGTGACTTCTTCTTTTGTTTTTTCTAAACAATGTGCATAATGCCTTTTTAAAAGTTGAAAAACTTCGTGTTTATAAGTGAAATCTAAAAGAAGTCCTTCATGTAACAACCATTTCATTTTGTCATCTACACGAACAAAAATATTTTTATTCATCGCATCAATTGCAATTCGCTTTTGAAGTACACTATTTGCTTCTATCATTTCTGTAATATAATAATCCGCTTTTTTCTCATTGTTTTCGCATAAATAAGTTAGACACTCTTTTACAATTCGTATTAAAAATGCAAGGTCATTTTGATGAAACTCTTTCTCTACATTTTCCTTATTTCTTTTTTTCAGTGCCGTTTGTCTTAACGACAACATTCTCAATTTTTCTAATCCAATCATCATAATTGGAACAGCATAATAAGCGATATATGGCCTCATCTTTTCGTTCCAAATTTGCTCCACATGAGAAAATGTAGATACTGGTAAGCGACTCGATTCCTCGAGTTCTATTGATTCTTGCGTATCATTTCCCCATTTTCTTACACGTTTCAACTTCAGTTTTCCGTCTAAAATAAAAGTTAGTAACAATAAGGCAATTTCTTTATGCTCAGGAAAAGAACATTTTTGCAGTAACTTAGAAATCTTTTCTATAGAGCTACTATCTTTTTCAGCTGTTTCTAATAAAAGGAGGGTCCACCTTGCAAACAACAACGGGTCCATCTTACTCTTCGTTTCGTTTAAGTAGTTACAAATTGTTCTCCATAATAACGGTGATATTTTAGAATAGTTTTTATAAATTAATTGAAATAATTCTTTCTGATGACTAAAAAGAAATTGTTCCACTAACCATTCTGCAAGTAATTCATCTACTTCATTATTGTTTGGCGTAAGCATAAACAAATTTTGTAATTTACCTTCTGCTTCTAACCATTCGACCCATTCATAATCATGAGCAAATTCCACAAAGTAACGTACTGTTTCAATTTTTTTAATCGATTGCTTTATGTATGATAATTGTTCCTGTTCTACTGACGGGGGAACCGTTACAATATCCCGAATACGCATTCTTTTCGTAATATAATTATCACCCATTAATTCAGCCCAGCGTTTTACCGCTTTTACGAGGGATTGATGATTATTCACCTTATTCGGATACACAATTGGTCTTATCCCTAAATGTTCCCAGTGGTACGTATTTTCTCCTTGTGCGACAAAAGCAAATCGTCTTGTACTTGGTGGTAAACCAGTTGCTAAATATTTCATTACTGGGTCATTATGACTATATCCAACGAATAAAACGGTGTAATTTGAGAATAGATCAACTAAAAACCTTCTCGCCCACCCTTCCGTTAAGTAAGCCCTTCCAAAATCACCATCCGTTAAAATTAAAGCCTCTTTCTCCTGTTCTACATTACCATGTATGTAAGCAAGACCTTTAAAAGCTCTCCCAGTCGGTAAAGCTGGAGCGTAATAAACATTGATATCTCTATTTATTTCTTTAATTGCAGTTGTAAAATGTTGATCAAAATTTGTTGTTACAATGCGGATATCTGTATCTAAAGGAAATAACCTTGGAATTGCATAATGCAATGGATTCGGTTTTGATTTCTCTATATGAACGAGATCTCTTGCGACTTGATGTACATCTTTTGTTTTCGCAATTTTACCAAGATAATAATCATGTGGCTCTGTTATTTCACGTTTTTCGACATATAACGTTTTTGCAATTTCATCAACTAAATCATCAAAATTCGGTAAGTTTGATTTCCCTTTCATAGAAACTCCCGCTCCAACAAATAACACTAACTTTCCTTGCTCAAGGTGATCAATTAACTCATCTGGAATTTCTACTTCTGAAGTAATCCACATCTTGGATTCCCCCTTACCTAAAAATGTCATATACTCTCATTTTACTATAACATTTTTTCATTGTTTTTATAATATTTAGACTAAATTCCGAACATGAAAAAGTTTTATGTAAATAAATCCGTTACAATGTATGAACTCCAGAATTTATTGAAAAACTATGTATAAATCGGAGGTGTAAATTTTGAATGATTTCACAGTAGTGCTTATCAAGTTTATATCGTGCATTATCGCATTTAGCATTGGGCTTGCTTTATTTTTCCCTGCAACGTTTGTTCAAATTATTTCATTCAGTCTCTTTGTTACAATCGTATCCTACATGTTCGTTGATAAAATTATTTTAAATCGAATTGGCAATACTGGTGCCATTATGTCGGATTTCTTATTAACATATTTAAGCGTATGGATTTTCGGTAATATTTTATTAGACAACTATATGCAAATTGCATGGGGCAGTATCCTTTCTGCCATCGTCTTCACTTTATCTGAAGTAATCGTTCATCGCTTCTCTAACTCTCATACAAGGCACAACAATGATAACATTCGTATTAATCGCCGCTTTGCATATGGTACAGAGTTTGCTGAAGAACAAAATATATTGGATAAAGATAAGAAAAAGTAACGTTTTAATGCAGGAGCGCCCTTTTTAATTATGTGGTGCTCCTTTTTTGTATTTTTTCATTATGGTACGTGAAATTATATAAGTGATTATTTCAAAATACCGAATTACTAACAATATTTGACGCTATTTTTTCTAATAAAAAACTGCCTCTTATTTAGAGGCAGTCACTTTTAAGTCTTTTACTGCAACAACATCCGCAAACGCTCCCAATACTGCGTTATGATGTTTCACAATATCTTCAGCACGTAACACTTCTGTATTAAATGTACTATGCGCATCACTCACTAACGTTACTTTATACCCTTCACTACATGCTCTGCGCGTTGTCGTATCTACACAATACTCTGTTTGCATTCCCGAAAGAATAACGTGTTCAATTCCTTTCTCTTGTAACACTTCGCTTAAGTTTGTATTATGGAATGAATCTGGAGTCGTCTTTTCAACTATATTATCTCCTTCTTGCGGAGCGATGGCCGCATGGATTCGCCATCCATCCGTACCTTTTTCTAACGGATGGTCTTTAGGACCGTTATGTTGGATATAAATAACTGGAATATCATTTGAACGACATTCCCTAATAAGCTCTTGCAATGTTTGTAAAAACTTTCCCCCATTATGTACTGGCATTCCAGCTGTATACATACCCGCTTGCACATCAATTACGATTAATGCTTTTTTCATTTCACACATCCCCCTTTATTTGTATAAGCCATTATTATTGTTTATATTCCATCATCCAACAATCTTCTAATTTCCCCTCATGCAACTCATGTTCCTTTAAAATCTTTACTTTTTTAAATCCACTTTTTTCATAACACTTTATTGCTCGTTCATTATTTACTTTCGGATCCATTGCAATTGCTTCTGCTCCCATTTCACCCATAATATATGTAATTGCTGCCTGATCGAGTTTTGTTCCAATTCCCTTTCCCCAATAGGCTGGTTCACCGATAAATTGGTCCATACCCCATACATTTTGTGATTCTTTATAGCCATATAACGCTTTCCACTCTGAATCCACTGGGTACATTTGTATGTAACCAATCGGAATGGTATCAAATTCTATTAAACATCTTTTTTCATTACTGTTTGGACTATGTATAAAATGATCAAGCACCTTTTCTACAGATTGCGGATTATCTCGTCCTTCGTAATACCGCAGGACTGCTGGGTCCGTTAACCATTTAGAAATGATAGATGCATCATCTTCCATTACGTATCTAATCAATAAACCTTCTTTTTGAAAAAGCATATTATACCTCTATTATTTCTTTATATTTTTTCTTGCTGTTACATCTTTCATTGCACCTACTAATGCATATGGTAGTAATGTAATCGCAAAAAATGCTGTAAATACGTTAAGTTGCGGGATTGTATAGAGTGTGAACCATTCAGTGAAAAATTGAGAATTTAATATTCTATTAAAAAACTCTCCGCCTGGCCTAAAGTTTGGCGCCCACGCAGTGATTTCACACAAAATAAAGTGAAACTTTAATCAGTGGGGGTTTTGTTCATCCCCCACTGATTATTAGTTGAACCAATCGGGCTTTTACGGGCAGTTGATCCCCCACCTAACTTCTTCGCTTTCGCTGAATTTTGAGGTGGGGGTCTTACTGCCCGTTAATGCGGGATAAACAGTAACTGAACAATAAAAAATGCCCCTAGATAACGAAACCAAGTCCGTTTCCATATAGGTTGTGCATTTTTAATATATCTCCCATCTTACCCCCTCCTTAAATATCCATCATATTAATTATACACTTTCCTCACTTTATTTGTTAAAATTTTCTATATAATTAATGCTGTTGGGGGGAAATACATTATGTCTAATCCTATACTTACATCCACTTTAATCATTCTTAGAGGAAACTCCTCAAGTGGTAAAACAACGATTGCAAAACAACTACAAGAACATTTCGGACAAGGAACACTTTTAGTATCACAGGATGTTGTACGTAGAGATATGCTTAGAGTACACGACACAATGGGTAATTTATCACATGATTTACTATTTGAAATTACGAAGTACGGAAAAGGAAAATGTGAATTTGTTATTTTAGAAGGTATATTGAACAGTCATAGGTATGGTGAGATGTTAAAAGAATTAATTCGTTATTTTGATGAAAATGCATTTGCATATTACTTTGATTTATCATTAGAGGAAACTATTAGACGACATAACACAAGAGACAAACGACATGAATTTGGTGAGGATTCCCTACAAAAATGGTATAATCCGCACGATACTATTAAGGTTGCCACAGAAACTATTTTTACAGATAACTTTACGCAAAAAGATATATTTGATGTAATTCTTAATGATGTTGCGATCGAAAAACAAGCCTAACATAATATGTTAGACTTGTTATATATTTTGTATTTCAGTTTTTATAATTAAACAATCTATACATAAATAATAGTATATATTCATTTCCCCAAACTGGAAATCAACTACTGAAATAAGTCCACGTTCCTCAATATCTTGAGTAATTGTAGCAACATATTTCATCTCTTTCGCACAAGTTGGACACGCCAAATCCTTTGGAAGATCATCATATAATGGTACGCCTAATAATCTACATACATATTCAGAACCGAACAAGTCAAAAGCTTCCCAGTAACTATCTTCATCTGTAGGTATATCTTCATTTTTCATATTTATAAGCTTTACCGTTGTTTTTGGTAATGAAGCTGGTAACTTAATTACAGATTTAGTAATAAGCCCTTTAAAAATCCTATTATCCTTCTACTAACAAAATAAAAGCCAGCCTCAATAAAGAGAACTGACTTCTATTTGGATAATTATTGTTATTATAAAATTTTCACTTTAACAGTTTGTCTTCCCCAATTCATAGCTTTACTTTTTGAACCCATTAAAACATCAATACGATTACCTTTAATTGCACTTCCAGTATCACCAGCGATCGCTTCTCCATAGCCTTCTACCCATACTTTAGATCCTAATGGGATTACTTTCGGGTCAACTGCGATAATTCTCATATTCGGATTTGCCGTTAAATCATGCCCCATCGCAGTTAAAACGCGTCCACCATATGTACCATTTTCACTTGGATCAGCAGTATACGCTGTCGCTACTACCGTTAATTCACGTTTAGCAGACTGTATGTTGTTTTTAGATGCTTCTTTCGCTCTCTCTTCTTCTTTAGCCTTTGCTATTTCTCTTGCTCTCTCTTCTTCTTTAGCTTTTGCTATTTCTCTTGCTTTCTCTTCTTCTTTAGCTTTTGCTATTTCTCTTGCTTTCTCTTCTTCTTTAGCTTTTGCTATTTCTCTTGCTTTCTCTTCTTCTTTAGCTTTTGCTATTTCTCTTGCTTTCT
>NZ_JAKUFX010000061.1:0-32106 GCF_022663635.1 Bacillus cereus group sp. BfR-BA-01356
TACTTTATGAAGACGTTTAGCCACTTCCTATCGAATCCAGTGGATTTATTTTCAAAATCCTCTAGCAATATTTTTTGAAAATGTCCCCTTGACTTTTCATAGTTGGTCTTTAATACTATATAATTCATAAAGAGGTGAAATGGTGTGGACAAGCAAACAAAAAAGTTGTTTTTTGAAATGTGAGACATCAGTTAACAACTATCATCAAAAAAATAGAAAAAATACCCTACACAACAGGAAGTTTTCTCTGTTTTTAGTCTGTATACGATATTCAAAATTAGTTAACATAACGTCTCATTATCAGTAGCAATGAAAAAGGAGAACCCTGCTCTCACAAGTGAAACTTCTTTTTTAGTTCTATGAATCTAGACATTTTTTATACATTCCTATCCTAACGCGGTTTTAGTGTTCTTGTTTGTTACTGGATTAGCAAAAAAACTGTATAAAATCTTTCATACTTTTAGCCGATGGGGGCCAACACACTGCCCCCCAATACGTGCTTTCTTAGGGTATTTCTTGAACCTCCATTAAACACTCTCCCGTCACTTGTCTATCTTTAAGAGTAACTTATTTAAAGTCCTCGCACCGAGCCTTTGTCCTCCTCCCAAAGCCAAACAAACAATTCAGATTACATGCCTATATCAAACTAAACATTCAATCTTTATCCAGTTTGTAAATAAAAAAGGACAATCAGCCCCATAATGGACTAACTATCCTATAAATTATTATCTAAATTCAATAAAGTGAAACTTTAATCAGTGGGGGTTTTGTTCATCCCCACTGATTATCAGCCCTCACCAATCGTGCTTTTACGGGCAATTAATCCCCACCTAATTTCTTTGCTTCCGCTGAATTTTGAGGTGAGGGTCTTACTTACTGCCCGGCGAATAGCGGGATAAAACCAGAACTTCTTTTCCTATGTATATTTACTTCGTTACCTCTCCAAACTGCGCTCTCGTCACTTTCGCCAAGTCATCAACTTTCAGCTCAATTTGTATACCAATTTTCCCGCCGCTCACTATCATCTTATCAAGTAATTGGGCGCTTTCATCGATACATGTAGAAAATAACTTTTTCATTCCAACTGGTGAACAACCGCCGCGAATGTATCCTGACACTTTCGTAATATCTTTAACAGGAATCATTTCAATTTTCTTTTCACTTACTGCTTTTGCGGCAGCTTTTAAATTTAGTTCCTCATCTACCGGAATAATAAACACATGATAATTTTTACTATTCCCTTGAGCGATTAACGTTTTATATACTTCTCTCACTTCTCGTCCAATTTTCTCGGCTACTGATACGCCATCAATTTTCCCATCGTCTGGATCATATGACATCATCGAATATTCAATTTTTTCTTTATCTAATATTCGCATCGCATTTGTTTTATCTTTTTTCATAACGTTCTCCTTAAAACTTTATTTCATATCATTAAGTTTTCCTTTATTATACACCCTTTTCCATTTCTCCTACATAACTTCACGTATTTTTCAAAACTAAAAATATTGATAATTCAAAAATCATCTGATATAATTTGGAAAAACTTACGTTAAGGAGAGATTTGTAATGCGAAATTTTAATACTTCTTTCCAACTTCATCATCATACGTAACGCCGTGTATCCGAAGAAAAGTTTTTCTTCGTGGGTACAGGGCTTTTCCTGTTGACCCACGAAGCGTTCATAAAGCTATGTGGGTATTTTTATACCTGCATAGCTTTTTTTAATTTAAAAAAGGAGTGATTATGATGGAAATGAGAAATGTAAAAGGAACGAAAGACTATTTACCAGAAGAACAAGTGCTGCGAAATAAAATTAAAAGAGCTTGTGAAGATACGTTTGAACGATACGGATGCAAACCTTTAGAAACGCCGACGTTAAATATGTATGAGCTTATGTCTTACAAGTACGGCGGTGGCGATGAAATATTAAAAGAAATATATACACTTCAGGATCAAGGGAAACGTGAGCTCGCCTTACGATACGATTTAACTATTCCATTCGCAAAAGTTGTGGCAATGAATCCGAACCTCCGCCTCCCTTTTAAACGTTATGAGATTGGGAAAGTATTTCGAGATGGGCCAATTAAACAAGGAAGATTTCGTGAATTTATACAATGCGACGTTGATATCGTCGGTGTTGAGTCTGTCATGGCAGAAGCTGAACTTATGGGTATGGCGTTTGAACTGTTCCGAACGTTAAACTTAGAGATAACGATCCAATATAATAACCGAAAATTGTTAAATGGTATTCTTCAGGCCATTAACATCCCTACTGAGTTAACAAGTGACGTCATTTTATCATTAGATAAAATCGAAAAGATTGGGATTGATGGTGTACGAAAAGATGTATTAGAGCGCGGAATTTCTGAAGAAATGGCTGATACGATATGTAATACCGTATTATCTTGTCTAAAGCTTACTATCGCTGACTTTAAAGAAACTTTCAATAATCCACTCGTTGCCGATGGAGTAAACGAACTACAACAATTACAGCAATATTTAATCGCCCTTGGAATAAATGAAAATACGATATTCAACCCGTTTTTAGCGCGAGGACTCACAATGTATACAGGTACTGTATATGAAATCTTTTTAAAAGATGGATCGATTACATCTAGCATCGGTAGCGGTGGTCGATACGATAACATTATCGGAGCTTTCCGTGGTGATAATATAAACTATCCAACAGTCGGTATTTCATTCGGTTTAGACGTTATTTATACAGCACTATCGCAGAAAGAAACAATCTCATCTACAGCGGATCTATTTATCATCCCGCTTGGGACAGAGTTACAATGCTTACAAATTGCCCAGCAATTACGTTCCACCACTTCCTTAAAAGTCGAACTTGAACTAGCAGGACGCAAATTAAAACGCGCCCTTAATTATGCCAATAAAGAGAATATACCTTATGTGCTTATTATTGGGGAAGACGAACTTAGTACAGAAACCGTTATGCTGCGGAATATGAAGGAAGGTAGTGAAGTGAAGGTTCCGATTTCTTCTTTAAGTAGTTATTTATAATACGAACCACCCTCGTTTGGGTGGTTTTTCTATTTTATAGATACCTAACAATTAGTTTACATAAAATTATTATAATCTATTAAAAATACAAATAAACAATATCCAATTACCTATTATTTTTGGTAATATATAGATATGAATTGTTTTAGGAGGATTAACTTTGAAAACCTACATTCAAGCACTAAAGTGGACTACAGGGATCTATCATCTTTTATTACTTCCTTGTTATTATGTATTTCCAAGTCTTGTTAACCTATATGGGTTACCTTTACTACTATTGATTGTTTTTCATATCACTACTATTTTATTAGCTAAAAAAGAAGGCATGAATACGTACCCTCAGTATATCGGTATTATCGTTACTCTAGTTGCCTTCTTTCCTTATATAGACATCTTTCTACATATGATAGCAGCCATTTTCCTTTTATTAGATGCTGCTTCTACGAATGCAAAAGAAGTGTATGATTCATAGATGGATAAAATGAAACTTTCATCCATTGAGTTTTGAAATAGGTCAGCAAAAAGGGTTTACTTTTTAAGTAAACCTTTTTTCATTTTTAATTACTTTCCTTACTTCAGAATAATAAAAGAATATTCTGTTTAATTTTTATAAATTTCTAAATATTTATAAAACATTCAAATTAACATACATTTTAGTTATGTAAAAAATCTAAGTTTTAAGGAGATGAATCCATGCTGAAAAAGTTGGTAGCAGGTGCATTATTAACTGTCTCGTCGTTAACTGGAGGACTGGGATCAGTATCAGCTAGTACCGAAAAAGATTATACGATTTCCTCTTTCGAATATGTAACTGTAGATGAAAAGACTGTTGATTCGTTTAACAAATTGAGTGCTCCATCAAAGGAAGACGTAAAAATAACGTTAGTTCTACCGAAACAAAATCAAAATGGAGACTGGTTATCTTATGGATTTTCGAGCAAAGAAAGTTTAGAGTCTTTTATTGAAAAAGATAAACAAAGGTTGAATCATTCAATCACTCCCCTTGGTGTTGGAGGAAGCGGACCTGGTAGTACAGACTTCTATAAACTTACAAATCAAGGTAGCGAGTATTTTTCTCTAAGTAGCGGTTATAAAAACTTGTCTGCTAGTTGGCAAAATCAAATTGTTTCTGTACGTACAGCAGCTCCTACTGCTAGCTACTCAACAACACTATGGGAACGTACTTCAACTGACGGATATGGAAAAGGTGTTGTTTTTAAACATGCTGATTGGTATGGTCAAACTGCAAACTTAAATAACTTTCCAACTTCAGCAGTTGAAGTTAAAAAGTAAAAAATATAGAAATAAAAGGTGTTTTCACGTATGGAAACACCTTTTATTTCTACAACTATTTCACATAACTCGTCTATATCAATTTCAACTCTTAACTATTATTTTTCGTATTCCTATTCTCCAAAACCTTCTCCATATTATGAGTTGCCCATTCCATCATTAATAGAATCACTGGACGTAGTGATTCACCAAGCTCAGTTAACGAATATTCAACTTTAGGTGGTACTTCACGGTATACTTCACGATGTATAATCCCATCAGCTTCAAGTTCTCTCAGCTGCTGTGTTAACATCCTTTGTGTGATATTTGGTTTTAATCTTTTTAATTCATTAAACCGCTTTGTACCATCTAATAAATGATACAAAATTACCCCTTTCCATTTCCCTCCAATCACCTCAACCATAGCTTCAACTGGACAAGAATATTTATTTAAAAATGGGTAATTTATATTATTTTCATTTGAACAATCCATAATAAATCCCTTCCCTTATCAATAGTATCTTTTTTGATACTATACCACATAAATGTGCGTACTTGTATCTGTGTTACTTTAAAAATATAATTTACTTACAAAAATAAATTCATGAAAAGAGGAACTTTTATGACAAATACAAATGAAATTACAAAAGAAAAGATTATGGAGGCTTTTCATTTCAGACATGCATGTAAAGAATTCGATCCTATGCACAAAATTTCAGAAGAGGATTTCAAATTTATTTTAGAAACAGGCAGATTATCTCCTTCTTCTTTTGGATATGAGCCTTGGAAATTTATTGTCGTACAAAATAAAGAATTAAGAGAAAAACTACAACCGTATTCATGGGGCGCTGGTGGGCAACTTGCAACAGCTAGTCATTTTGTTATTGTTCTTTCAAGAAACATTAAAGATATGCATTATGATGCAGAGTATATTAAATATATGATGAACGATATTATTGGATTGCCTGAAGACACTCAAAAAATTAGATATGAATTCTTCAAAAAGTTCCAGGAATCAGATTTTAACTTATTACAATCCGATCGTGCTGTATTTGATTGGGCATCTAAACAAACTTATATTGCTTTAGGTAATATGATGACGAGCGCAGCTCAAATCGGTATTGATTCTTGTCCAATAGAAGGATTTGATAAAGAGGAAGTAGATTCTTTACTTCGTCAAGAAGGCATTATACAAGGCGATAATCTTGAAGTATCAGTTATGGTTGCCTTTGGTTACCGTAAAGAAGAGCCAAAGCGTGATAAAACAAGACAGACTATGGATACAATTGTTGAATGGATTAAGTAATATAGCACAGACAAATAATGCTCCTAATAGCTGTATACTCATACTAAAGAAGAATGAATTGTTTTCTTACGTATGAATTTGGTTTTTCATGGAAAGATATGTTAGTATGTATACAGTTTGAGTGCTCTATTTTTAGAGTCGAACAGGAGGAGAATGAATATGTCTGATATTGAAGTTGGCGAAGTGTTTACTCTTAGTGATGAGAATAACGAAGAGCAAGAAGTAGAAGTACTTGGAGCGATGGATGTCGAAGGTGCAGAATATATTGCAGTTGCCTTTGTTGAAGATATCCAAACAGAAACTGAGGAAGACATTGATATTTTCTTTTTAAAAGTAGAAGAAGATAATGAGTTTTCATACATTGAAAATGATGAAGAGTTTGATAAAGTATCTGCTGCGTTTGAAAAGATTTTGGATGAGCAAGAGCAAGAATAGTATGAATGAAAAACACGCGGGCGGATGTATATCCGCCCTCTTTTTATTTATTACTCATCCAGAGACTCACGCAGTAATTGCAGTACATCTTTCATCGCAAAAGGTCCATCTTTTTTAACATGTTCCGCAAATTCTGAAACGAGACGTAATGTTCTTACACTTTCGATTGGATGCTCTCCTGATGCACTTTCAGCTGAAAGCATAACTGCATTCGTTCCGTCCAGTACAGCTTGAAACACATCAGTCACCTCTGCCCTTGTTGGAATAGAATGATCTACCATAGATTGAAGCATTTGTGTTGCTGTAATGACATATGTATTCGTTCGATTACATTCCTGAATCATTATTTTCTGTAAAAGCGGAATGCATTGATACGGTAACTCTACTCCTAAATCGCCCCTCGCAATCATAATTCCATCTGCTTCTTTACATATATCTTGAAAATTCTCGATTGCTTCCATCGTTTCTATTTTTGCAATTATATTAGGTGACGTTTCTTTATACTGTTGTATAAAATCTCGTATTTCTTTTATATGACTAGGTTTTCTTACGAAAGAACACGCGATAAAATCAACATTCTCCTCTAAAAGAAACTGAATATCTTTTTTATCTTTCTCTGTAATAGCTGGTAAACGAACAGCCGCATCTGGTAAATTAACTCCTTTATGAGATGAGATATTGCCACCTGTTTTTACCTTCGTTTCTATTTTGTCCGTACTTATCTTTTCAACAATTAATTCAACTTCTCCATCATTAATTAAAATTCTACTGCCTACTTTTACATCATTCGCAATTCCTTCATAATCAACACTCGCTTCTGTATTACTCCCTGTAACTGATTGTGTATGTAAAATAAAAGAATCTCCTGCCTGAAGTGTAATTTGCTCTCCCTTCACTTCACCTAATCTTATTTTAGGTCCTTGTACATCACCCAAAAATTTAATAGAGTCATCTAATGATTTCACTAAACGAATGATGTCTTTATGACTTTCATGCGTGCCATGCGATAAATTCAGTCGAACAATTTTCATACCATTCTTTATTAACTGTGCTAACGTTTCTTTATTATTACTTGCGGGTCCAATTGTACAAATTCGATCGATTGTCATTTTTGTCACCATCCTTTTTTTAATAAGTTTCCCATATGAACTTAAAAATAACAGAGATTCTGACATGAATAGATTTAAATTTACACGAATTTCATAAAGTTAAACCTGTATCCCTTGCTGGCTAAGCATTAGAAGATATATTCGCTTTTTTGCAAATGAAGACATGTTGAATCGAAAGTAAAAGAAAAGTTAAGTATGGAATAAACCATTGAGAGTTTCGAAATTTTCATATATTGTATGAATTGAGTTCGAACTCAAAAATTTAAAAAGGTGGGAAAATTAGTGAATATGAAAAAATCTTTATCGGTGACAACTTTAGGGTTAGCGGTTTTAGGTTTTGGTTTTACTAATAACGCAAGTGCTTCAGAGGTCGATACTGTAGACAAGCAGCCCGTTTTAGTTGACTTTGATACAATTCAATCAACAAAAACATCTAGTGTTCCTAGTTTGACTATTGCAGCTGCACCTAAGAATGACTCTAACATTAGCGTATATACTCCCTTTTTTGGTAACCCCTATGCAGTTGCTAAATCGAAATCAACTACGACCGAAGACTATGTTTATGCAAAAGCAAGAACTTTCAATGGCGATGGCTCATTAGTGAATACGAAAAGTAATAGTGCAAAAAAATCATCCTTTGTAAGTGCTACAGCGACCAACACAAGCATTTATTATGGAGATGATTACGCTATCGGTAATCATACCTATAAATTAAGCGGTTATAATGATGTGAATCACGAAACAAAAGCTTTCTGGTAAGAAAGAGAAAAAAGATATGCATCTTGCATATCTTTTTTCTCTAATATTTTACATATATTGAGGTGCTATTTATGAAACAAATATATATTATTAGCGGTGTTTTACTTATTTCATTACTTACAATTTATATTTTGTTCAATACTTCATTCATACAACCTCATCCACCTTCCATAGAAAATAAACGAGAGCAACAAACCAATACTATTTCTTACGGATTGAAGGATAATCAAGGCCAACATATTAACAATGGTAGTACAATTACTAGTGAGGATAATAAAATTAATGTAACATTATCATTCGTACATACTATTAATGAAAACCGAAAATATGGATTAATTGTTCTAGAAGATTACGAACAAAAACCTTTTAAAATAGAAGATACTACTAATGAAATATCACACTATTTTTTTGATATGAAACCAAACAGTTCAATTACTACGAAAATCTCTTTACGCACTTCTCCTAATGCAAGTGAATTAACCTTTTTAATAATTAAAAAACCTGAATACAAATTAAAAGATAATAACTTAAATAAAGCAGCTATTTTAGAAGATATTCTAAGTATGCGATATTCAATGCATCCTCTTCAGAAAGAAAACGAAAAAATAAAACTCTCCCTTATAAATCCAGATGCTATTTTAAAAGATGGTCTTTACGAACCAGTATTTGTTACGAACCGTGAAGAGAACTTACAAACTGTCTTCTTTGAAAAGGAAGGCAAGCAATTAATTTTATCAAACGGTAATGAAACAAATGATGAAATGACTTACGCAATCGTGGCTTTTAAAGATTGGAAACAAGTTGAAATATTTAACAATAGAAAAGTCGTTTATACTAAGGTTGCACCTGAAACAAGACAAATCTTTAATTTCACATTGCCTTCAGTGGATCAGGAAAGTAATTTGCAACTCGTCGCTTTTCCATTTCCTTATAAAGTTAGCGAAGAAGATTATATCAGTCAACAAGCATTCAGTTCCTTTCGCATCGTAATTGAAAATGAAAATAAATAAGTTATACTGTGCACATTACAACAAACTAAAAAAGGCCTACTCACACGAGTAGGCTTTTGAAACTATGAAAGTTTCGTCAATAACTGATTTAAATCTTTTTTCGTTTTCGTCGTTAATGATTTCATTTTATTAATATCGATTTTTTCTTTCTCCGCTCCTACAATTAACGGATACATACTTTGACCGATTGTTTTAGAATCCGTCGGATGTGATGCTTCTAGCTCTTTTTCAATCACATCCCACTTTTCATTAATTTGTTTGCCAAGCTTATTCACTGTTTCCAATTTTGGATTAGCAGCTAACTGCTTGTCCAAGCTATCAATTAATGCTACAACTTCTTTAACATTCGTTTTCACAGCAACACTTTTCTTCGGATCTTTCGTTGTCTTTCCATTATTGTTTGTGCTTGTACTTGTGCTTTGATCTGTTGTTTTCCCGCTAGTCGTTTGATCATTCGTTTTTCCTGTCGTCTCTTTTTCTTTTGTTTTTACATTTTCGTTTTGAGTTGACGTTTTGCCGTTACTTTCTGTCCCTGATGATTCTTTCGTATTTTTTGCATCCTTATCTGTTTTTTCATTTGAAGAAGTATTTGTTTCTTTTTCAGTATCTTTCGTTGTTTTTGACGCTTCATCTGCACTTGTCGTTTTTGCTTCTCCATCATTTTGCGCAGTTACTTGCTCTTTCTTTTCCGTTTCTTTATCTGCTGAAGGACTACAAGCTGCCATAGTAAGCATTGTACCAATTGTTATCGATGCGATAGCGACCTTTTTCATTTTCATATAAATCCCCCTATGTTTTACATAATTTATCCTCCCCTTTACGATTCGATTCCCCCTTAAAAAATCCCTTTTCATACGAATTATCCTCTTTCCGACAGTAATCTTCATAATAATACGTACAAAAACTGATAAACTCATTTTAATATTCGAGTTTCTTCTACTTCATTTTTCTACTCGCAAGTAAAAGAAAAAGAGTATATTGTCACATTAAGAATTACTATCTTCATATGACGATATACTCTTCTATCAAATTTTTATCTTTCTTGACATTTTATTTATACAAAAAAAATAAAATTTTCTTTCGTTTTTTGTTTCTCACATTTGTTAACATAATATTTTTATGAATAACCACCATTCGAGTGAATGACTTGCCCAGTAACCCATTTCGCTTCTTCACTTACTAAAAAAGAAATTAAGCGCGCAGCATCCACCGGTTCTCCTACTTTACCTTGCGGGAACTTCCATACTAAATGATGCTTCAGCTCCTCTGTAATCCATCCTGTATTCGTCGGTCCTGGATCTACAGCATTCACTGTAATCCCCTTCTCCATCGCAACTGGTGCTACTGACTTTGTAAATGCTTCAATTGCCCCTTTCGTTGCTGCATATGCTAGTTCATCTGGCATTGGACCTACTGACTGTCCTGAAGTAAGATTAATAATACTCCCGCCCGTTTTAAGTGAATAATGTTTTATAAACAATGAACTTAATAGCATAGTAGCCCGAACATTAACTGTATAATGTTTATCCAACTGCTCTACATCTAATTCCTCAATTCTCGTATGAGTAGAATATACTGCATTATTAACTAGAATAGATGGATCACCTAACCGTTCTGATACCATATAAAACAAACGATTTGGCGAATAAGACTGCGATAAATTGATTTCTGCCATTTCACATCGAACATCGTAACTTTCAATTTCCTTTTTCAGCAAAAAGGGTTCTTGATCACTCATTCCCCATGGCATCGCTTTATCATACTTTGGCCAGTACGTGAAAAAAATGTCTATCCCTTTTTGAGCAAGCACCTTGCATACAGCTGCACCAATTCCATTCAGACGAGTTGCCCCTGTTACAATTGCTATTTTCTTCACCTTTTTCTCCTCCATCTATACACAGATCCCCTGCATGAATACAGAGGATCTATCTTCTTATTGAATATTTGACAGTATACGTTCAGCACCTAATTTTAACATTTTAATAAAGATATAATTTACAATCGTAAACATTACAAATAAAACGATAAACATAACCCACAGTCCGACATGAAGGAAGAAGTATAATACACTTACTCCCCCCACAATAATTAAAGCTATTAAAATATTAGCTAAAAAATTCCACAAAGTTGTATATCGACTTTTAAATAATTTCTGCTCTGTATCCCAATGAATATCTGCAGTTTGCGCGTCCCAGCGTGTTCCGATTAAATTAATTAATAACAACCCGTTCGCACTTAGTAAAAACCACAGTATCATAAAGACTGGAGAAATCCCAGCTACAACTGCCATCGTAATACCGAATACTGCTAAAATGATCACATTAATTAACCAAGCAGTGATTGCTTTCGCAAAAAAGATATCCGAAGCCTTTACTGGTAAATAACGATTCACAAACCAAGAGCTTCCATCTCGCGAAAATGACGTTGTTGCAATGACGTTACTACCCATTAAAAATAACGATGCACAAAGGCCAACACCAATTGCAAATCCCGTTGTCTCTGAATTGTTAATATACTCTGTAATAAACTTTAAATTTCCATCTTGCACAAATAAAATAAAGAACAACATAATTGGCATAACGAAAGTTTGTACAATGCAATTTAAGAAAAATTGTGGTGTACGGAATAACGTTTTAAATTCTTTTTTCACATACGCTTTTAAATGCGAACTTTGTACTGTTGATTTCTGTAAACCTTCCGCCGAAATAACTTGTTTCTTTGCTGTACTCGTTGAAAGTCCAATAACCCCTTTTAAATATGTACGCTCTGCTATGTAATAAAACAACACAAAGAAGACAAATGAAATAACTGCAAAGATTATTACATATAAAGGTCCCTTCCAATTTGCATTTTCTACTATTGCTACTGCTCCAAAATATGTAGTTGGAAAATAGTTTGTCATTTGTACTAAAAGAGAAGACTGGTTGTTTGCAAGGTAATCCGCAATTGCATCTTCAGAAAACGAACTTTTATTTTTCCACTGCAAAAATACGTTAATTCCTACAATAAATAGTATACTTACGATTCCAATAAATATATTTCCTCGGTCTTTATTTTTCGCTATATTTGTATACCTCATAATAACTGTCATCAGTAACGAAGCTAGTACTAACGGCACAATTGGGAAGAGTAAGTAAATGAAAATCATATATATGTAATATGTAATAAATGCGCCACTTTTTAAACCGTACGTAATAAAGATCGGTAATAAAATAAATGAACTCATTACGTATTGTGTAATTAATACTGTTAAAAATTTGGCTGAAATAATTTGCGCTGGTTTTAATGGTAATGGTAATAACATTTCAATGTCATTGCTGTAGTAAAATACAGTTAAAATGTTCGTAATACTCATTAAAAATACCCATATACTCGCAATCGCAAGTCCCATTGCGATAATCATTCCTGGATCTTGCCCTAAATGTATCATTCCCTCATACATTGCATGCGTGATAGAACCAAACAGTAAAAAGCCGACAAATAAAATAGCTGCAAATGAAAATACATACGCCCATCGCTTCTTCTTATCTGTTATAAAATCTGCATAATTTAATTTCAATAATACTTTCGTTAACGTCCAAATTTTACTCATTGCCCGTCATCTCCAAGAACATTTTTTCAAGTGATTCATTGGATTTAAAATGATCTCTCATTTCATCTAAATTCCCTTTAAACTGAAGGTTTCCCTTATTAATAATCGCGACGCGGTCACATAATTTTTCTGCCACTTCTAATACGTGTGTAGAGAAAAATACAATCTTTCCTTTATCCGCATGCTCTCTCATCATTTCTTTTAAAATATATGCAGATTTCGGATCAAGCCCAGTTAATGGTTCATCTAAAATCCATACATCTGGCTCATGTACGAGCACACCAATAATAACGATTTTTTGTCTCATACCGTGCGAATAACTTTGAATTTGATCAGATAAAGCATTATAAAGATCAAACTTCTTCGCTAAAGACTCTATTCGTTCTTGTCGTACTTCTTTCGGCACTTCATACATATCGGCCATAAAGTTTAAATATTCAATTCCTTTTAATCGTAAAAACATATCTGGACTATCTGGTACATAACCAAACGTCTTCTTCGCTTCCATCGGCTCTTCCATAATATTTTTTCCGTTAATCGTAATAGTCCCTTTGTCCACCCCGTGAATACCAGTAATCATCTTAATTGTCGTTGATTTACCCGCACCATTCGGTCCTAAAAATCCAAAGATTTCGCCGCTAGGTACAGATAAACTTAAGTCTTTTACTGCATAGGTAGACCCATTATAACTTTTTGACACATTCGTAATTTCAATCATTTCATCCAATCCTTTCCTTAATTACCAAATAACTATATTGATATTATAGCATAGTTCTATTTTAAGATTTTTACATTTTTCAGTATATTTAACCTTTAAAATAAATATACACCCCTAATCCAACAACTAAAACGACAGCTAGTATAATATAAATCATTGTTAAGCGTTTAATATTCCCCTTTGTCGCTTTGCTATAATTTGCATCACCATTCCGCCCAATTAACACCGTCGCAATGACAGTAATCACTACAAGTAATACAACGATCATGATCCAAGTTAGCATTTCTTCCTCCCCCTCCTTACAACCATTTTACAATATTATCCTCTTTATTTCGCAGCATATTTCCTCTTTTTACTATTATTATGAAGCAAACTGGAAAACTATTATTACCATTCCTATCCAATTGTGATATATTTGTAACATAACGTGACTTATTTCTAACAACGTAAGGAGGACCTATCATGAAAACAACTTGGATAAAATATTTAGGATTTCTCGGTTTCTTCGGTTTCCTCGGATTTTTTTATGAAAAAGGATTGTTTACTATGTTCTGTTTCTTCTCCTTTTTCACATCGTATAGAACAGTTCAACACGATGAACTGTTTGAACAAATTGTCAATAAATCGTGTCGCAATGCATTTATCGTTACGTTACTAACTACCACAATCATTATGTTTATTGAAATGTTATTTCCAAACCCTACGCTACAAGAGATTGATATCGCTCTTATTTTCGGCACACTCATTCTTACATTCGGCTTTTCTATGTTCTTTTTCGATAAACCAATTGATGAAATGGAAGATGCACCATGGCATTCGTAACGAGAATAAAAGAATACCGTGCCAAATTGAACATGACACAAGAAGATTTAGCGAAGAGCGTTGGTGTGCGACGTGAAACAATTAGTCATCTCGAAAAAGGTAAATACAATCCTTCCTTACAACTTGCTCACGATATAGCGAAGGCATTACATAGTACGATTGATGAGATTTTTATTTTTGAGGATTGATTAAAGACGTCCAGTCACAAGAATCACAAAAAAAATACCGTCATTCTTTCCAAGAAGAATGACGGTATTTCTCATTGATTATCCATATAAAACCGCATGAAATACGCCTAATAGCAAGTATTGATCCTGCATGTAATCTTCATCATATACATTCATCTCAATGTAATACATATCTTCCTCAAGACGAATATTCCAATCTGCAATTACATAGCCCTTTCGTAATAACTTTCCCATTCCAAATAAAGTTTTATGAACAACATATTCTTCTGCCTTATATGTAAAGGTAAATAAGAAATTTGCATCCAATAACTTTCCGTCACATACAAGTATTTCATGCTCTGCATCATGATTATCTTTGTACATTACTAAAATCCTTCTTTGGCGCTGCCTACTTACATCCTTTGCAATGACGCGAATATTGTCCTTACTATCCTTTATTTCATAAATAATATTACTACCAATTTTCGGAATAAAATCCAGCACTCTCATCAGCGTATTTTTATAATAGCCCCTTACTACACCTATTTGCTCACTTCCATTATAAACCTCTATCGGTGTCGTATCTGCTTTGCTATCACACGGTCGTTTGTAAGAGAGCTGCATCATTCGCTCTCCTCTTAAGTACTGATCAAACGTCACAGGATATTCTATCATGCGCAGTTCTTTATTTAGCTCATACAAATAGCGTTGAACACTCTCTATTAATGTTGCAGTAGCTATACGCTCTTGAAGTTCAAATTCTTGCCAGCTGGAAAAAACAGTCCATTGATTATGATCCTCTTCATAGAAGAAACCAAGAATTACCTCTTCACGGTCAGCCGTTTCATATTTCATAGGCACGTTCTGCCCATGTTGAACTTGTTCCATCCACTGACCTAAATAAATCCCCAGCTCTGCAACCTTCATACATGATTTTTGAAAAAATACGCTGTCACTCGCGCAAATCGTTACATCTCCTTCGATAAAGCCCTTTGAATAAGCATCATACCGTGGCTCATCCTTCTGCGGGAGATTTTTGTCTAACTCAAATAAAAACGTTAACATCCTTTATTCACCTCTAGTTGTTACACTAATCATACATGACATCGCATCACGCTAGGAAACTATTTATATACGCATATTTAATTCACGCATTATAACACGTGAATGACCTTGTATAGTAGCTCTATTTTTTTGTTCTATATCTTAGTATATGAATTTATATGAGCGATTTTTCAAATATATCTATCGCAACTTACAATATATCAACGATTTTTTCAATATATCTATCACAACTTACAATATATCAACGATTTTTCAAATATATCTATCACAACTTACAATATATCAACGATTTTTTCAATATATCGATTTTTCGACAAATATCAGCACGATTAAAATGAAGCTACCTTTTCTTCCGCCACTTCTACAATTTCTAAAATTTGTAGCAGACTCTCCACTTCATAAGTCGGATTAACACTCGTCTTATTCTCTTTCAAACTCGGATTATACCAACACGTATCAATGCCGAAGTCTTCTCCGCCTTTCATATCAGAAGTTAGCGAATCTCCGACCATTAGTACACTTAATTTATCCGTAATCCCAAACTTCTCAAACGCATAATCAAAAATCTCACGTGCTGGTTTTTGATGACCAACTTCTTCAGAAATAATAATATGATCAAAAAAATTACATAAAGGTGAATTTCCGATTCTTGATTGTTGCACCATCGTATATCCATTCGTAATAATACCTAACTTGCAATCTTGTAGATTTTCACATAATTGTACTGCGCCTTCTATAAGATGTACTTCTTTCCCTAAGTTTTCAAGATATACATCACTAAATTGCTGTGCATCTACGTCTATATTATGAAGCGCAAATAATTGTCTAAATCGATCTACTGCTAATTCACTTAGCGTAATCATTTTATTTTCTAAATCTCTCCATAATCCATTACTAATCTCTTTATAGCTTGCAAGATAATCATTATACCCTGTAGGCATATCAAACTGTACAAACGCATTATGTAATGCGTGTCTTTCCGTTTCAGGGAAATCTAATAATGTATCATCTACGTCGAATAATATAACTTTGTATTTCATGATGTTTTTCTCAACTCCTATATTCTCATAGCTTAATTATAACAACAATAAGAAAGGGAGGCTAATTAAAACCAGCCTCCCTTCTTTTTACTTTTCTTCCAGCAGTAACTCTTTCATTTCCTCTAACGACTCTTTCGTAAAGCCAAGAGCCCTTTCAGCGTATGCTTCAACTGATCCGTATTGCTTTTGAATTTCACCAATCGCAGCTTGCAAGTATTCAGCACGTGCTTCAAACATTGCACCTAATATCGCTCTGCTCTCATCGTTTTGTAATTTCGCACCTAAAAAGGCCATCATTTTTTCATTTAGCTTTTCACGGAATCCGTTACTTAGTAAGTAGTCTTCCATTACTGTTTTTTCTGGTACACCCAGTAAAAGTAGTAATAATGCTGAACCAAATCCAGTACGATCTTTTCCAGCTGTACAGTGGTTTACTAACGGTAAGTTTTCCGGGTTTTGCGCTAAGTTTAAGAAGCTCACGAATGCCTCGTTACCACTTACGAAATCTTGATTCATTTTCACAAGATACTCACCTGGTTTTCCTAACATAGAAAGGTCACCAACTTGGAAAAACTCATTTATATTTAAGTCTTTCGCTAAGTCTTGCATAACTGGTAAGCACACTTGACGAGCACCTGTAATCTCAGGATTTGGCTTATGCTTTACCTCAAAGTCTGTACGATAGTCACAAATTAACTTTAAACCAGACTTTTGTAAATAGTCGATATCCCACTCTGTTAGTCCTGCTAATTCTTCAGAACGGTATAATTTGCCCCATTTCACTTTACGTCCATCTGTCGTTTCATATCCACCCATATCACGGAAGTTAAACGCACCTTGTAATGGCAATCTACGCTCAGCTACTGTCACTGCTTGTCCATTACTTCCTACTAGTCTAAAATATGGACGTTCATTTTCACTCGGGTTTTCAATTGTATATGATAATTCTCCATTTACAGTTGCAAGTAGTTCTCCATTTTCTTCAATATGATCTGGTGAAGTACTCCAATAAATACGAACTTCTTCTATATTATTTTCCCACTTTATTTGTAACGTATTATCTTCAATTCTTTCTACAGTTGCTTGTAGCCAATTTCTTTGCTGCTCCATTCTTTCACCAACGCTTTCTCTTATAATTGAATCTTACCCTATTGTATTATGGGAATATCCATTTTGTCGTTCTCATTTTTCTTTTTATCTTACAAACAGGCGAAAAGTTCTTTTACTTGTTCAAAATTTGTACATGGATTACCGCGAAATACGTATGCGATTTGTTCATTACCTAAATCTTCGTATACAACTGTTCCGCGATTAGGGTACGAATAAAACTCTAACCCGTTTATAATTTGTTTTGGGCCATAGTTCATTGTCCATGAAGAAATAGGATAGTACGCTTTGTTTTTATGTCTACAAACCCAAAGTGCATATAGTTTATTAACTTCGTCCCAGTATACATACTGCGTTTCGTCATTTCCGAAACCGACCGATTCAAGTTTCCAATTTAGTTTTTCATGAATTAACAAATTTACATAGGATACGTCATCTGGAGCATTCCACTCTCTACATCTTCCTATCTCACCCATTTCACTTCTCTTCGCTTGAAAGCTTAATAAGTGAAATGATGTATGTAATATCGTTTTCCCAAGCTCCATATTTACTGGTTGTAATTCAAATAGAAATCGTTCCATTTCGTCTTGTTTTACATATCCATGATCAACAGAAATTTCAACTTGTGTTTTCCATATAGATGTAACGTAACTTTCTTTTCCTTTATAATTTATACCTTTCCAATACACAAGCCCTTTATATTGAAAACAATCTCCTTTTGCTTGAGAAATACAGCTATCCGGAAATACTGGTTCCATTATATCGAGAAAAAATTCCTTTACTCGAAACATCCCAGTTGGAGTAACAACCTGAAACCAAAAAGTTCCCCACTTTTCACCTTCATAACGTTCTGAAACTTTTTCAACATTCCAGCCTTCTAACAATACATTTGGATACAGTAACACGAATGAATGCATGGATTGCTTTAACATATATAGTCCCCTCCCGCTATACGAGTTCGAGAGTATACATCCTTCATCCTCCTAAAACTTCCTCACATACCGCTCAGTACAACTCAGCAGCTGACATCCGTTCTTTTCAAAAACATCCTTCATCCACTCATTTTGCATATTTGTCTCACCAATATAATAAGATGCACCTATTTCCTTTAAGACAAACATCGCACCTGCAAATAACGCAGCTTCATATCCCTTATTACGCATATTTGGAGTAACTGCGAAGTACATAAGTTTCCCTTCTTCTAACGTACCTCTTTCAATATGCGGGATTACAATTCCTATCTGCTTTTCATCGACACTCGCTGTTAAGCAATGTTCTTTCCATTGCTCACCAATTTCTTGTAGCATCATATGCACAAATTGATCATGAGCGACTGGTTCTCCCGTTGCTTCATTCCACAGTGAATAAAAAGCCTCTTCTCCAACTTCTTCAATAAGCTTAAAATCAATTTCACTTTCTACATCTTCTACTTCGTATATATCTTTAAATACAATCATGTTTTCCGTAACATATTCAAATAAATACGTTTCAAAACATCTTTTATACACATCATAATTTGGACTTTTTGAAGAGATTTCAAAATGTAGTTTTTCTAATCCATCTTTTTTAGCTTCAGCAACGCAATATTGCATCATTTCCTCTAATTGCTCTTCTGTAAAAATCTCTGCATTATTTTCTTTTATCATAATAGAAGAAGCATTTCTTCTTATTTTAAAATGTTTTTCTAACTGTTCTATCGTCGTCATATTCTTCCCTCATCTATATCATACTCGAATTTCTAATCGTTCTCCTTGCATGAGCAGGATTGTCCTTGAATATATAGAATACTAGAAAAGATCGCATCTTTAAAGTGCGGAGGAGGTTCTCCAGTGGATATTACAGCATTGCAACAACAGTTAGAGCTTATACAACAAAATGACTATACGCAACTGCAACATATAGACGTAAATGAGTTAACTTTGAACATGCTTCAGTATATCGGAACGACTGATAGCTACGTTCGTTACCAACTTATATATAAATGTTTTGCGCATTTCATTCATCATGAATTCCTTATGGACGATCAGCTGAAATTACTTCTGCAAACTTGTTTAAGTGATGAGTATTTATATTGTGACATTTACTCCCCACATACAGATGGGGTTTTCACACGTTCTTACACTGTTTCGTTAATTGCGTTAATACTCCAATTCGCTAATTCGCACTACTTTTGTACAGAGGAGGATATCGAAGAAATAAAAAATAAACTCATTACATACACAAACTTAGAAACAGATTTTCGGGGCTATATCGAAAATAAAGGATGGGCTCATTGTCTTGCTCATGTATCTGATGCCTTTACTGAAATTGTTCATAATACGTATACAACTTTTGAATGGTACGAAGAATTAATTCATTGTTTATTAAATAAAATCTTTATTCCATCTGACCTTTTTCATAATAACGAAGATGAACGCATTGTTACTCCATTACTAGCAATGCTGTATCATGATTTTCCTCAGAACGATTTAATTTCTATTATTCATAAAAAAATAAAAAGGCTTCCTCAAATTAGAAAACGCCTTTCGCTTAATGAGTATTGTATTTTATGTGCCAATATTAAAACCTTTTTACGCACATTATTTTTCAGAACGAAAGATGACCATAACTTAGCCTTTACAGCACGTAAAACAGAAAGAATGTTAAAAGAACTTCCTAACTATTATTAAATACAAGGAGCAATGACATGGGTTATATTGAAGATATGAGAAATCTAGTAGGAAATCATCCACTTATTCTAATAGGATCACACGCCATTATATTAAATGAAAAAGATGAAGTATTGCTGCAACTCCGTACAGATTTTAACCGCTGGGGCATTATTGGCGGTGCCTTAGAATATAACGAAACATTAGAAGACGCTTTAAAGCGAGAAGTATATGAAGAAACTGGACTTATTATTAAAAATCCAGAACTATTCCGTACATACTCTGGACCAGATTACTTTCAAATCTATCCAAACGGCGATCAAGTACACGGTGTACTCGTTGTTTATATTTGCGAGAATTTCATGGTGAACTTGTATGCGATCAAAGTGAATCAAAAGAACTACGCTTCTTTTCACTTGATGAATTACCTAATAATCTTCCCCCTGTTATTGAGAGGATTATTACAGATTATCAAAAAAAATAAGGGAACGCTTAACGTTCCCTCTTAAATCCAATCCGTTTTTTAATTTCCGCTAAATTTACCTTTGCAATAGCGCGTGCCTTCTCAGCACCGTTTTCTAATGCTTCATATAATAAATCCGGCTCATTCATATACATTGCGTACTTTTCACGAGGTCCAGCTAACTCTCGATCTACTACGCGAAACAACTCTTTTTTCACATCGCCCCATCCGATTCCAGTCTCATATTTTTCACGTAATGACTGTATTTCGTCTTCTGTCGCAAATTCTTTATAAATTGTAAATAAGGTTTCTAGTTCTTTTGGTTCATTTGGAAGTGAAGAATCTGTTTTGATTTTAAATATTAACTTTCGTAGTTTTTCTTGCTCGGCAAATAATGGGATCACATTTCCGTAACTTTTACTCATCTTTCTTCCGTCAAGGCCAGGTAATATTGCTCCTTCTTCTTGTATGACATACTCCGGAAGTGTAAATGTCGTGCCAAATGTATGATTAAAATACGTCGCAATATCACGCGCGATTTCAATATGTTGAATTTGGTCTTTTCCGACAGGTACATGTGTAGCTTGAAATAATAATATGTCAGCTGCCATTAAGATCGGGTACGTATATAACCCCATGTTCACTCCCGCATCGACCTCTAACCCTGCTTCTTTATTTTGCTCCACCTTCGCTTTATACGCATGAGCACGGTTCATAAGACCTTTCGGAGTTAGGCAAGCTAAAATCCAAGCTAATTCTAGAATTTCCGGTACTTCTGTTTGTCGATAAAAAATAACATCTTCTCCAAGTCCAAGCGATAACCAAGTAGCTGCTACCTCTTTCGTATAACTGCTGAACTTTTCTGAATCATGCACAGCATTTAATGCATGATAATCAGCTATAAAGTACAATGCTTTTCCTTCATTATTCTTTGACATTTGTAATGCAGGTTTAATCGCACCAATATAATTTCCTAAATGTGGATAACCTGTCGGCTTAATTCCTGTTAACATTATTTTTTCACTCACACTAACTCCTCCTTTCTCAAAATAAAAAGAGCCCCTCATCCTAAAAAAGGACGAGAGACTCCCGCGGTACCACCTTAATTAGCTATCATTAGCTCACTTCATACTTCAATAACGTGAAGTAACCGTCTTTACCTACTCATTTCAGTTAGAAGCTCCAGAGTCCATTCCATATTCATCCCTTACTGATTCTCACCACATATCAGCTCTCTGAAAAGTTTCGAATATGTACTCTTCTCTTTCATTGCTTTTTCGTTATTTTTTACAGTTTATCACATTTCACTTCCAAACAAACCAAAATTTTCTATTTTATATAGAAGGAATTTCCACTTCAATTGTCTAATATTATATAGGTTTGCAGAAATATTCGAAACAACTTTGGAGGTTTTTTCATGGTAAAATATATATCCATTTTAGGTTCCACAGGATCCATCGGCACATCTGCATTAGATGTCGTTTCAGCTCATCCTGAACATTTTAAAATCGTCGGTTTAACCGCAAATTATAATATCGATCTTCTTGAGCAACAAATCAAAACGTTTCAACCTCGTATTGTAAGCGTTGCGACAAAAGACTTAGCAGACAAGCTTCGTACGCGTATTTCAGCAAATACAAAAATCACACACGGGACTGATGGCTTAATTGCAGTAGCTACTCACCCTGATTCAAATCTTGTATTAAGCTCTGTTGTAGGTGTTTCAGGATTACTTCCAACAATTGAAGCATTAAAAGCGAAGAAAGATATCGCTATTGCTAATAAAGAAACTTTGGTTGCAGCTGGACATATCGTAACTGAACTAGCGAAACAAAACGGATGTCGCTTAATTCCAGTAGATAGTGAGCATTCAGCTATTTTCCAATGTTTAAACGGAGAAAATAATAAAGAGATTGAGAAGTTAATTGTAACAGCTTCCGGTGGTGCATTCCGTGATAAAACACGTGATGAAATGCAAACATTACAAGCAAAAGATGCTTTAAAGCACCCAAACTGGTTAATGGGCGCAAAACTAACGATTGATTCTGCCACATTAATGAATAAAGGGTTCGAAGTAATGGAAGCGAGATGGCTATTTGATATTCCATATGAAAAAATTAATGTAATGATTCATAAAGAAAGTATCATTCATTCTTTAGTAGAATTTATTGATGGATCAGTTATGGCACAGCTCGGTGCTCCTGATATGAGAATGCCGATTCAATATGCGTTTCACTATCCTACTCGGCTACCTTCTTCCTATGAAAAATTAAATTTATTAGAAATCGGTAGTTTACATTTTGAAAAACCAGATTTAGAGAAGTTCCCTTGTCTACAATACGCATATGAATGTGGCAAAATCGGTGGTACTACTCCCGCTGTATTAAATGCAGCAAATGAAATTGCGAATGCGCTATTCTTAAAAAATGAAATTGCCTTTTTCGATATTGAAAAAACAATTTACAAAACAATTGAAGCTCATCATAACGTAAAAGATCCTTCACTAGATGCTATATTAGAAGCGGATCAATGGGCGCGCCAATATGCAAATGAATTGTTAATAAAAAAGCGCTAAAACAGTTCCCACTGTTTTAGCGCTTTTTTTCACGTATTCAACTTAACAAATCTATAACCGTGTGTAACTAACACTTTTAATATCGCATATCCTGGAATGGCTAAAATAATGCCCATAATCCCGAATAAGTTTCCGGCAGTTAAAATGATAAAAATGATAGTAATCGGGTGAATATCTAACTTTTTACCCATGACTTGCGGAGAAATAAATTTACCTTCTGCTAATTGTACAACCATCATAACAATAATTACTTTTAACACCATTGCTGGCGAGTCGATAAATGCGATAATTAACGCTGGTGTAATCGCGATAATTGGTCCTACGTACGGAACGATATTTACAATCATCGCTAAAATCGCAAGTAATACCGCATATTTAATACCAATAATAAGATAACCAATTAATAGCATAATACCGATAAATAAGCTGACGATAATTTGACCTCTAATATACGAGCTAATCGCATAATGCATATCATCTAGTATTCTCATTGCTGCTGGTTGTCTTTGCTCTGAAATAAACTTTAAAAAGTGATTCGGCAATTGCTCACCATCTTTTAAAAGATAGAACAATATAAATGGAACCATTACAAATGTCAAAACAACCTCTGTAACAGTACTCAAAAATCCAGTTACATTCCCAGTTACTGATGATAATGACTTTGTAAAATCAACTGTGTATTCTTTTACCATATTCGCAACATTAATATTTAAATTCTCCTGAATTTTACCGAGTAAATTACTTTCCCCGAATCTACGTGCTGCTTGTTCAATCTCATGGCCAAAATACGGTAAGTTATCAATTAATGCATCAATTTGATCTTTAATAATAGGGATAACCGTTACAACTAAAAATACAAATAATCCTAGTACGATTAAATATATGGAAGCTATCGATACGATTCTTGAAACACCTTTCTTTTCTAAAAGCGAAACGAATGGATGTAAAATATAAAATAGCACGCCTGCTAATAGTACTGGGAAGAAAATTGTTTTTAAAAATACGATAAACGGTGTAAAAACAAATGATATTTTTGTTAGCAATAAAATATTAATGAACAATAACGCAAATCCAAGTAATACCGCCAAATAATTTTGTTCTCTAAAAAACTTTCTTAACTTATCTCTTTTTCTTATATTTATTTTCTCCAACGAAACCACCTCTTCGAATGATGAAAAGCCCTTATTCAGGGCTCTTCATCATAATCTATATATCTATTTCTTTGCAGCTTTCACTACAAATGATACAATAAAAATTAACACGATTGCACCTAATAATGCTGGCACGACATGAATCCCACCAAAAGACGGCCCAAAAGTTCCAAATAATTTACCACCTAATGAAGCACCTAATAAACCTGCGATAATATTTCCGAACATACCACCTGGGAAATTTTTACCCGTTATAGAACTAGCAATTGCACCTATAATAGCACCAACTATTAATGTGATAATCCATCCCATTTTTAGTCCTCCATTTCTATTATAGTTTGTATGATTTAATACAAACATATGTATTTATCATTGCTAATCATATTTCACTATAGAAATATATTTACTACTATTTTACATATGGAGATACATATATTATATGCAAAAAAGAAAAATATTGTCAAACTCACCCATAAAGCAATTATATTCATATACCATATTTAAAGGAGGCTTCATTATCTATGATTCTTAAGTTAAATTCCACTTCTTTTGAAGTAGCAACATCCATTTTACAGGTTCAAATTCCAGCTTATAAAGTTGAAGCAGACTACTTAAATAGTACTGCCATACCTCGTTTATATGATACTGTAAACGATATTCAAAATTGCGTTGAAACATTCTATGGATATTTTTCTGAAAATAAACTTGTCGGTTTTATTTCTTTTGTACAAGAAGAAAAACTAATCGATATCCATAGGCTAGTTGTATCGCCCGATTTTTTTCAAAAAGGAATCGCAACGAAACTCCTAATTTATATATTTAACATGTTTCCCTCTCCAATGACATATATTGTACAAACAGGTAAAGCGAATACCCCTGCTATTACTTTATATAAAAAACACGGATTCATTACAGTATCAGATACAATACTTCCTGACGGTATGATTCTTACGCAATTAAAAAAGACAGAATACACAAAATAATTTGACTTGTTCGCTCCTTTATGTTATTTTTTACTTTATAAAACCTTTTGCTGAGTCCAAATTTTGGAGCGGGGGAACCATTTTTGTAGCTATGCTACTTGGGGCGAATCTTTTTTAAGTAGGGAAACTCTCACTTCCCGAGTCCGACAGCTAACCTCGTAAGCGTAATGGGAGAGGAAGGTGCTTTTTGCCTATGTTACACATTTTGCCTCCTTAATTATAAATATGGGATCGATATCAAATAGTCACCTATATTTATAGAAAAGGAGAATGTATTATGTTACGTTTATCTGATCACGCAATTAAAATGATGGAGCAAAGACTTCGAATTGAAAAACAACGCACATATCAAGCAAATAAGGTTGTAGATAACTTACATCACAAATACTTCTTTCAGCATATTTTTCAACCGAAAAGATAAAGAAAATGTTTATTTAATATTAAAAAACACAAGGTGTGTCTTACAAAGACATTCCTTGTGTTTTTTATATTCTTTATAAAATTCTCACTACATTTAAGCTTGCTGTAATCGCACCTGCTATAGTAGTCACATGCCCTACACCTAACGGGCCATTTTGTAATATTAATGTTGAATTGGCACTCGTCACATTCACAAGAAGTGTATTTGAAATGGCTGGTTCGATTACTACAGTTGATGTCGTTACGTTTTGTATAAAACTCCCTGTTAGTTGCGTTCCATTTAATAGCAATCTAACAGATACTGTCTCATTCCCACCATTTGCATCCCCTTGAAAATAGTAGCTTACTAAATATATTCCTGGCGTCGTTACTGTGACTGTCGTAGCACTAGTTAAAGATACACCAGTTCCATATACAGTGGATCCAGAATTAATTGGGATGTTGGCATTTGCTGCAATTGTGCTTGTTGATGTAGAAAAGAAATATCCGCCACCTGTCGATATAGCAGATGATCCTGTTGCTCCAGTTAAGCCTGTTGGACCTGTGGCACCTGTTGGGCCCGTTATCCCCGTTACCCCTTGTGGACCTTGGATTCCTTGTGGACCTTGAGGACCCGTTGCTCCAGTAGGTCCGGTTGCTCCTGTTGGACCAGTTTCTCCTTGTGGTCCTTGAATTCCTTGAGGACCTTGGGGACCCGTTGCACCAGTAGGTCCGGTTGCTCCTGTTGCTCCTGTTGGACCCGTCGAACCGGTTATCCCTTGAATTCCTTGCGGTCCAGTTGGGCCGGTTGGACCGATTACACCTTGAATTCCTTGTATACCTTGTATTCCCTGTGGACCCGTTACTCCTTGTGGTCCTTGTATTCCCTGTATTCCTTGAGGACCAGTTGCACCAGTCGGACCGGTTGGGCCTTGTGGACCTTGCACACCTTGTATTCCTTGAGGACCGGTTGGGCCTATACTTCCTTGTGGTCCCTGAATACCTTGTATTCCTTGAGGACCAGTTGGACCGGTTATGCCACTCGGACCTTGTACGCCTTGCACTCCTTGAGGACCGGTTGGACCACTCGGACCTTGGATTCCTTGTAGCCCCTGTAAACCAGTTGGACCGGTCGCTCCCCTTACTCCTTGCTCACCTTGTATGCCTTGTAGACCTTGAGGGCCGGTTGGACCGATTGGCCCCTGTGCTCCTTGCACTCCTTGTGGACCAGTCGGACCGGTTGCTCCTGCCGGTCCCTGGATCACCTTGTAAACCGGTTGGACCAGTCGGACCGATTACACCTTGCACTCCTTGTATTCCTTGTATTCCTGTTGGACCTACCTGCCCCATTTCTCCCTGGGGACCTTGTAAACCTTGAACACCAGTTTCCCCTTGTGGACCCATTGGTCCTTGCTCCCCTTGAATTCCTTGAGAACCAGTTGGCCCTGTTGGACCAATCGGACCCTGTATTCCTTGTATTCCGGTTACACCTTGTAAACCACTACCTCCTAAATTACCTTGCACACCTTGTATACCAGTATTTCCAGTTGGTCCAGTCGGACCAATTTCCCCTTGCACTCCTTGTATTCCTGTCGGACCTGTTGGACCAATTGGCCCTTGTACGCCTTGTATTCCTTGCGGTCCAGTTGGTCCACCTAAAGAACCTGTCGGACCCGTTGGACCAGTCGGTCCCGTAATACCTGACGCCGGAAAAGGAATAGGTGCTTGAAACTTACTACACTTATCTTGATCCCTCACAAGCAGCTCCCCCCGTTATAACTAACGTATCAAACTATTTTTAATACATTTAAACTAGCTGTTATCACACCAGATAATGTCGTTACATGCCCAATAGCTAATGGGCCATTTTGTAAAGATAAAGTAGCATTTGAAGAAGTAACTTCAATGACCATCGTATTCGAAACTGCTGGTTCTAATATAAAAGTACCTCCTGTAACATAAAAAATAAAACTCCCTGCGACTTGTGTTCCATTTAAAGTAAGCCTCACTGAAATCGTTTCATTCCCCCCAGTTGGATCACCTTGAAAATAATAGCTTACTAAATAAATTCCCGGCGTACTTAACGTTACAGTTGTTGCATTTGTTAAACTGACATCAGAACCAAAAACTGTAGATCCAGAATTAATTGGTATTAACGCATTCGCTGCAATTGTACTCGTTGAAGTAGAAAAGAAATAACCCCCCCCGCTAGGTAAGCCAGTCGCTCCTGTCGCTCCCGCTATTCCCAAGAAACCTATTGAACCTGCACTACCAGTTGCTCCTGTCGGTCCCACCACACCACTTGGGCCCTGACTACCTTGTGCTCCAACTGGGCCTATACTACCACTTGCTCCAATTGGGCCTTGCAACCCTTGAATCCCTTGTATACCTTGTATTCCTTGCGGACCCGTTGCACCTGTATTGCCTGTCGTTCCCGTTATTCCTTGTATTCCCGTAATCCCTTGCACTCCTTGCACACCTTGTGGTCCAGTTGCCCCAGTTGCTCCAGTAGCCCCAGTTTCACCCGTTGCACCTGTAATTCCAACATTTCCTTGTGGGCCTTGTGGGCCTTGACTACCTTGCGCTCCTTGGACTCCTTGTGGGCCTGTTATACCGACTTCCCCTGCACTTCCTTGGGGACCTCTAATTCCTTGTGCACCTGTTGGACCGATAATTCCTTGCACTCCTTGCGCTCCTGTTGGACCCGTTATTCCTTGTAATCCTTGAGAACCTTGCAAGCCAATAGCTCCAGTCGGTCCTATTATTCCTTGCACTCCTTGAGGACCTTGTGCACCTTGTGTGCCTGTCAATCCGGTAGTCCCTTGTATCCCTTGAACACCTTGAGGACCTTGTATTCCAGCTGCTCCTGTTTCTCCTTGTATCCCTTGAACTCCTTGTATACCTTGTGATCCAGCAGGACCGGTTACTCCTCGGATTCCTTGTGCACCTTGAGCTCCTTCCGCTCCTGTAACACCAGCTGGACCAGCTACACCTTGGATTCCCACCATTCCTTGTGCACCTGTTGGACCGATTACACCTTGAATACCTTGAATACCTTTAGGGCCTTCTGCACCTGTTGGACCGATTACTCCCAGCGGACCTTGTATTCCTCGAGAACCTTCTGCACCCGTTGGACCGGTTATACCTTGGTTACCTTGAGGACCTTGTGCCCCTTGTACTCCAACTGCTCCAACTACACCTTGGGAACCTTGCGCTCCTCTTACACCTTGAGGACCTGTTGGACCGGTTATACCTTGCACTCCTTGCGCTCCAATTGGTCCTATCCCACCGCTTACACCTGTTGAACCAGTCGCACCCGTTGGACCTGTTGGACCTCCTGGTGGACCGGGTGGTCCAGCTGGTCCAGTCACCCCACTAGATGGACCAATTGGACCAGTTGTTCCCGTCGGACCGCCCGGTGGTCCTTCTGAGCCTTGAATACCAATGCTACCTGTCGCTCCCGTTATACCTCTTATTCCTTTTATCCCTTGAAAACCTGTTGCTCCCGTTATACCTTGTATTCCTTGCACACCTTGTGGTCCTTGTAAACCTATTGCACCTGTTATCCCCTTTATTCCACTTATACCTTGGGCACCTTGCATTCCAGTAGAACCAGTTGGACCCACTTCCCCTTGTATTCCTTGAGCTCCTTGCGGGCCTTCCTCTCCAGTAATTCCTTGTATACCTTGGAAGCCGTCTTCTCCTTGTATACCAATAGCCCCTTGCTCTCCTTGTATTCCTTGAACACCTTGAGGGCCTTGTGGACCAGTTACACCCGAGACTCCAGTTATGCCTCTCTCTCCTTGCATTCCTTGTGCCCCTGTTTGTCCTCGCTCGCCTATTTCCCCTTGTATTCCTTGTGTGCCTTGTATACCTTGACTACCAGCAGGACCCGTTGCTCCTTGTATTCCTTCTAATCCTTGTACTCCAATATCACCAATTAGACCTTGGTTACCGATTAATCCTTGAGCACCTTGGAGACCAGTCGGGCCAGTTATACCTTGCTCTCCTGTATCACCAATAGCCCCTTGTATTCCTTGTGCTCCTGTTGTCCCTTGGGGACCTTGTATTCCCCTGATACCTTGAGGACCTTGGGGCCCAGTTGCTCCCGTCGGTCCAGTCACCCCTGTAGGACCAACAGGACCTTCATGCCCTCCAGTTGGACCGATTGGACCACTATTACCTGTCGGACCCGTTGCTCCTATAAACGGAAGAGGCAGTGCCACTCCAAATTTTTTGTACTTTCTATGATGACGCACAACAATCCCCCTTCCCCAAAATAATTACACCTTTTATATGAAATGCATTTTTATAAGAAAAGTACACCTTTGACCTCATTTTTTTAAAATAAAGAAGCCTATCATTTCATCTATTTGAAATCATAGGCTTCTTTTATAAAAACACTTTACTTTCTAGCTTTAATAATAAAAGTAGTCGGCACCATTCTAGCTTTATATAAAGAATAATACTTCGTAGACGGCTCAGCTAGTTCTCCATCAAACGAGCTTGATGGTTCAGGCTCTTCTATTCTCTCAATTTTAAATCCCGCTCTATTTAACTCATTTATGTATGTACTTATTTTTCTCTTATATAATGTCGCTTGTACATTTTCTCCTTTAAATGTTTCAAACGTAATGGGCGTTTCCTTATGATAAGAAGACTTTATAGCAACTTCTTCCGTACCATACTGTAAGTTTGAATATACCGGGTGCTCCCAACTAAAAATAAAACTTCCTCCTGGCTTTACATATGAATAAATCAGTTCCAACGTTTTTCTTAAATCCAAAGTCCAACCTAATGCATAAATGGAATATACAATATCAAAATATCCTTTCGGAATATCTCCTTCTTCTTCCATTGCTCCGCATACTAACTTTGGATTCCATTCCTTTAACGTCTTATTCGCTATTTCAATTTGTGTACTCGAAAGATCAAGCCCCCATAATTCCTCTGCCCCTTGTTCCGCCATATATTGCAACGAATGCCCACTTCCACAACCAATATCAAGAACCTTTTTCTTTCTGATTGAATCGAACAAACGAATCTCATCTTCAGACGCCGTATACGGACCATATTTAGGTAAACAATCCACTTGAAAGAAATAAGGTGCAACTGTATCCCAACACTTTTTATTTAAAGCTAACATTTGCGTACCTTTCATATTCTACATTCCCCCATCCATTTTTCTTTCTCTAATATTAATTACATATCATAACCAGATCGCCCTTTTCTCTTCGCCCGGTAGTTTTTCACTTTCGCAATCGTACCGCATGCTCTTCCTCCTTCTTCTCCAGCATACATACCGCACCATCTTTTACTTCCATTTCGCGAATGATCATAAAATACCCAGCGACAATCTGGACATGCTTTTAACCTTCCCCATACATTTTCTTGAATTGACATTAACACAATGCTTAACACTTTTGTATACACATTCTCTTCATATACCGGTTCATATGTAATATCTTTCATATCATCCTTTATATGTACATGAAATGGGTATTTCTCTAACCATTTTTGCAATGATCCTTCGCCTTCAATTGTCATCCGAATATCTTCTCGAAAACCTCTTAATTCCTCTATCGTATGAAATGGAAACTCTTCATCAAAATATTCTTTCATAAAAAGCTTTATGTCTTCTTCTGTTTGCAGCAAATCAATTGGCTCTCTCGTATCGTTTGGTATTCTCCATGTATTTAAAAATTCCCGAATATGTTCTAGTTCATTTGGAGCGTTTTGATTCAATTCGATCCACCTTCTTCTTAAAATTTACTTTTTTCTGACTTTATGTATAATTATAGTATAAAATAGTTAACCATCAAATGATTTTACTGGTTACATAATTAGGAGGATTTCTATGAAAAGTTTCTCAACACCGATACGTTTCATGCTTATTTCTTCATTTTTTATGTCTTTTGGGTATTTTGCACATCCCTATCAAGCTAATAGTTTTAATTACCCCATAACGAAATTTTTAGCATCGTTAACTATTGATAATGATAGGTTATGTTAATAAAAATTGTATGGGTGATATATCATAAGTATTTGTATTTCAAGTTATAAATTGTTATGATAAACTGGTTAATTTAGGGAAATAAAGGAGGGGAAATATGGATTTAATCAAAGAAGTGACTTTATTAAGATATCAATTTAGACTTATGCAAAGTATGATTCAGTCAGATGAATTCCCATTTTATAGATTTGTTATAGATCATGAATTTGAAGAAGAACAAGTAAATGCCTTAAGAAACATTTCAATTGCATTTCATGATCGATTAACTAGAGAAGAAGTTTCGATTTTTGCACAAAACGATCATTTGTTTTCTAAATTTAAACTTCCTTTAGATATGCTATATAGCCCAGAAAAGCCTAATTTAGATGAGTTTAAACTATATATCACTAAGATTTTTTATCAAGAATTTGAATTGAAATACTTATTATTAAGTTTAAAAAAACAAT
>NZ_JAKUFX010000062.1:0-31991 GCF_022663635.1 Bacillus cereus group sp. BfR-BA-01356
GGCTTATTTATTTATGCCTTTTTTAAGTCACTAGATACGCATATCAAGGTTACTGCTCCCTATAGTAAATATGAAGTTTGGAATGTTAATTCAAGTCTTTTCACAGAAAAAAAGACCAGCTATTGCTGCTCCTGCTTTGTTTGTGTGTTATTTTCATTAGTTGGTGTTGGCGGTTCTTGAGATGGATAATTCCCTGTATATGATGTATAACACTCTAAACAAATATTCTTTTTCCCAAAACCCGTTTCTAATTCATACAAACGCGCACCACGTTTACATACTTCGCATCTTGTTGCAACACGGAAATGTATTGTTCCATCCGTTTCCCCCCACACCTCTACTTTATTTGCGCCATATAAACCGGCATTGTTTAGCATATCAAAAGGAATTCGCACAAGTACTCCTTTTTCGTTTCTTTCTGAATCTACTAACCTACCAGCAAACGGAGCACCTTGCCCCACTTGTAAGGGATAACCTTGTAAATCTTTGTAATCATCCATATATTTTCCTCCTAAACGTTAGGTAGCTTGTACCATTGTCCTGCCATTCCCATAAAATAAAACCCATAGCCTTGACCGCCATCAAAGAAACGAATGGATCCAGCTTGGCCCATTTTATTCCGCCCTAAATTTATTCCCTGCGTTAGAATAGGTTGATTTATGAATACATCCTTTTCTGTGCTTATATCAAAGGTCTGCCCATGATCAGCTGGACCTATGTTGTTATTTACACCGCCTATAGCAATTCTATTAAACGGTTGAAGACCATCAGCCCTTTCTGCTGCCGCTCGATCCCAGTTATACATAGATGCATATTTACCACTGTATAGCGTTACACCCGATACACAAACCGCTGTCCCTTGTCTCATGTCAGCATTTCCAGAACAAACCTTAATAATTAATGCGTGCTGTTGCGGAATATAATTTGTCGGCACTTTGAAAGTGAAAGAGTATCTTCTGATTTCTCCATAATAGGTAGACGGTTCAGGAAAATCCATTTTTTGTTCATGCCATGTATCGTAACTTACATTGTCTCGGAATGTAACGCAGCATACTTGTAAACGCGGCTTCCCTGTTTTACGTACCCCATTTATCATTGCTGTTCTAAAATGAGCAGATAATGTGTATTCATTTCCAGGATGTATCCCATTACTCACGATTGCTTCTGGATAGTTATACATATCTACCCTTGCAGCATTCACCATTTGCTCGTAGTCGAATATATGTGTATTCTTTTCTATTACGACATTTCCCCAGGACTTCCAAGTAAGGCCATATCCACCTTCAAATCCATAATAATCTGCATTCCCAATGTTTTTCTTTGTAACACTAGAAAAGTCGGGATCTGCTATTAGGTTTCGTCTTGATACCGCAGTTGTTTTTGTTCCCCATTCGTCTTGGAATAGGAAGTCTAGCATTTTAACAGTTACACCATTTTTATCAATGGTTATCTTGTCACCGTTAATTCTAATAAGATTTGTATCAATGCCTTTTGCAGTTAACCATTTCACCATTGTATCGGCATTAATATTCAGTTTCTCAGCATCGATTGTAATCTTACCAGGTGACATATTGATGGAAGTAATGATACCGTCTTTTAAAATTTGTGCTAAGATCCCTTCATCTAATACTTCTAACCTAGATTCTGTTTTTGTTACATAAGCTTTATAAGTCTCATTTATAAACGTTTCTTGTTTTCCAGAGATGATTGAAACACCTTTTTCATTAGCACTAATACTTCTTTCTAACTCTGTAACTTTCTGATTGTATTTTTCGGTAGCTACTTTATTAGCGATATCTTCCATCATTTTATCAACATCAGTTTGATCTTTCGGATGTAACCAAAATTCTGTAGCTACTTTACCACGCTGCAACATAGGTAACGCAATCCATAAGGTTCCATTTCTTCTCACCCACGGTTTATAACGTGCTTTAACAGCTCCAGCCGGAACTGTTCCGGAAATAACAGCCCTAATCCAATTAGAATTCGCAGTTACATCGATACCAATTGATGATTGTGAAACTCGGCTACCTTGGGCATTTAGATACTCAATTTCTAACACGAAACCTTGTCCTATGTTATTTGACATAAAGTAACCCGAAGCTACAATGTCTTCACCAGCAGTTACATCTATCGTTTGATGAAGGCTATACCATTTATCTTCATTCAATCCAGCCACATGTAATTTAGCCGTTGTATAGCCTCTATATGTTACAGAAGATTCAATAACAGCACTATTACCATTTTGTGACCAATACTTGAAGCCCTGAGCGAATGAAGCGTTCCTTAGATCATTTATGGAACCCAATCCACCAACATAGTCCTCAACATCTTTCTTTTTCATCGTTAACTTCAATGCTTCAGAATGTTGACCTATTGTTGTAGTAGCCTCACTAAGCGTTTTCCCTTGATTGGTTTGTGTTTCTTGTAATTTCTTAACACTTGCAGTTGTTCCTTCTGCATTCTTTTCTACAGTGTTAACACGTTCATTAAAAGAGGTTTGTGTTTTTTCTACCGTTTTAATACTTTCTTTGATTCCATTCACACTTTGCTCAATCTCAGTTGTTTTTTTCGTGAACGTTTCTTTAGAAGTAACTTCATCATTAGCAGGCTGCCATGTAGTTCTTATGTTCCCCTCTTCCAATTTCGCATGATGTGAGTTTAAATTACCATCAATATTGCGTCCAGAGTAATAAAACCTAATTTGAGTTACATCCTTATCTTTTGTTTTGAATGTAACAGTTAGAGGCTCGTCCTTATAATCTACATTAATCTTTAATTGTGAGTCTGCACGTACAGATTTCCATTCTTGCTCTCCATCTGTATAAGTTATTGCAGTTTCCACGCCAAACCAAGGATTTGCATTGAGTTTCGTCATTTTCCCAGTAAATAAGAAGGAGATAGTAAACGTTTTGTTTCTGTAATTAACCTTATTGGAAAGAGTCATTTGCTTACCGTCTGACCATGTTCCGGTCATATTTTGCTTGTTTAACCCTGTTTCTGAATCGCTTGCTAGATTAATTGAACCTACAGAAATGTTACTCATATCGGTTTGTAATTGTTCAATGGTCTGCTTATTTGAAGTCGCAGTATTCTTTATTTCATTTGTTGTTTTTGTTAAATCATTTGTTGTTTGCTTCACATCGGCAATGGTTTGTTTTGTACCTTCAACTGTATCTTCAACTGTATTTAGTTTATTATTGATTTCACCATTTTCTCGTTTTAATGATTCAATAGATTTATTGAATCCTTCGTTAGTCTGCTGTAAGCTCGTAACTTTTTTATCTATTTCCCCCTGCGAATTTTGTACAGAAGATATAGTTCTCGTAACTTCTTGAAGGCTTTCTGTTACCCCATTAAATTGTCCAGCAGTCTCCTTTTGCGCTTCTTCCACTTTTTTGTTTAATTCTTCTTTTGTGAGCTGAATATCTTTATTAACCTGTTTCAGTGTTTCTTCCTTTACTGACTCTACATCAGGAATAAGGAGCTCCCAATCTTTACCGTTCCACACTTTTAAAATACCAGGTTTACCAAAGCTAATGTCTCGCCATAATGTCTTACCTACTATAAGATTATCGGTCGGTGGATTTTTAGCTTCAATAATATTCACCGTATTATTTTTTAGATTTTCCTGGACCTTTTCAGCAAGTTTCTTAGCAGATTCAGATTCTTTTTGAGCATCGTTTGCTTTTTCAGCAGTTTCTTTAACCAACTCATCTAGCTGATTAAGGATTTCTTGGTGATCCCAAAGAGAAGTGCGAATTTTATTGTATAACTTCCTTAATTCTTCGTTTGGATCAGTAATTTCGCGATAATCTCCGAATACATATTTATCTTGTGAAGGATCAGTAAATGACTCGTCACCAGCAACTGCTCTTGCTTCTAAATAAAGCTTTGGTGTAAACCCTGTATCTTTTATTCGGATTGTATCCCCCTCATTAATCAGCTCATGAGCTAGTCCAAATACACGACCTATACTTTGTGCTTGAACTTCATATATATAGGATGTATTTATTCGTTTGGCTAGTTCTGTTTTCATAAGAGTTAAAAGACGTTGTGGTGTTATATCTTCTTCTGTTTCTGGTGTATAAAAGCCAAATTTATGTTGTCCTCGTTCATTCCATCGCTGAAATGCATCATTGTCTACAAGATAAGGAACACCATTATTAATACTAGATATGGTTATAAAGTCTCCACCTTCTTTTTTTACGAACCCTAATAGAGCTGTACAGATGTTTTGGGAATTCTCAATTCGTTTGATGCCCATCAAATCTTTACCAAGAGTTACTTCTTTGCCTGTATCACGTCCTCGTTTTTTCACCATATCTACATAACGACCAACAATTTGAGACCCTACAACTTCCGCGCGATATTGAATTTCTAAATCGAATAAGGAAGCAATGTCTTTTAAAAATTTCAGTGGATCTATGAATTCATCAATCGTCATAGTGTGGAAGCCAGCGTATTCTGTTTTTCCTCTTTTCCACTTCGTACCCACAAGAGCTATATCGATAAACTCATTGACTGTTTTACCTACAATCTTCTGTGGATTGATAATGCCAGCTTTCGCGAGTTGAATCCATTCACCTGATGCATAAGCAATGACCGATCTATCATCTGAATCTTTTTCAGCTTCAGTAATTACATATGGAACAATGCGACCATCACGAACTTCTTTTAAAACTAAATTTTGCTGCATGAGTGTCGCTGCATGATCTGTATTATCAAATACTTTAAACTCTAAAGTATCAATGTTATTTTTTATCTCCCAATGTCGCTTATCGTCCCAATAATCTTTTGGTTGTATATTGGAAACGATTTGACTCGTTTTAAAATCAACAACATGTAAAATTCCGCTTGGTGTTCTCATCTAAATCGCTCCCTATACGTTACTTTGGCTGTTCCGACAGTAGAAGGCATGATTTCTAGTTTATTAGAACTCTTATGAATAACAGGATAGTCACTAAATATATCTTTTAGATTAATAGCACTTTTACCATTTATCGTTACAAGACTTCGCTCAGTATCAATAACTACTTTGTCACCAACATCAAAGATATAAGGCGGATTATTTTGTGTATTCATGTTAACCTTCCAAATTTTCAAATCGTCAATAGACATTTCCGAACAAAACATGTTATTAGAGAATTGAGAAATACTGATTTGTACTTGAGTGACTTTATTCATATTGACGTTATTTTCATCAAACCAGACAACGAACCTTTCAGCATCATCGATTTCAGTACCTAATATAAACTTAGAAATATACGCTTCCCATCTATTACCGGTCCTAGCAAGCCATAATCGCCCTCTAAAATTAGTCCAAGTATCCGGATGATCTCCATGTTCATTAATGAATACCTGTCCACCTGGTTTTTTACTATTACCAACAGAAGCGAATCCGCTGTTTTGCTCGGCTTCCCATTGAACATCACTCATCGATATACGAGCTACATAATCACTATTTTCATCAAGAAGACCGATTTCCACACGCCCCATTTGATCCCAATGATGACTATTAATGCGTACATATGCTTGCATGATAAAATCCTGTAAAGGTCCTTGCGGAATATTCTTTTTGGCTATGCAACCATGCCATCCTTTTACTGTAGGCTCGCCTAGATATTCAGCCATAAAACGGTATCCATCCGATTTAAACTTTCCTCCACCTGTCATATCTTCTGTTTTAGGAACATCCGTCCATCCTATGGTTGTCCCCATCTCGTCCCATAACACACGTTGATTTCTTTCAACTGGAACTTGGTCTGCTTTCAATGGATATCCAATGCGAAAATAATTCGTTCCATTCCATACATCAAGAAATGTAGAAGGCTTTGTCACTTCAACCTCTATAATTGGATTGGATTCTACACTTCCTTTGTTTTGAACATTTGCTATTAACCCACGCCCATCCATTTCAAATTCTACTGTTTTAGTAGGTCCTAACTTATATGGCATTGGACAAACAAAATTCAAAGTACCTTTACCTAAAGTAACAAAATCCTCAGGATCAAAATCTTCATCAATAACCGCCAGGTATGTCCTATCAGGTGTTACATCAAAGACTAATTCAACAGGTTTTTCTGTAATTAACCACTCTGCTATTTCTTCTTTTAATGTTTCTAGGTCAGATCCATCAGGAACAATAATTCCGACCGGAACAGGTAAAACTCGCATTTCAGTTTCTGTCGTTAATAATCTTGCACCTGGATAACCTGGAACACTTAGAAATTTCCGTTTTAACGGCGCCCACGCTGGTCTTTTCCATCCCTTTTCTATTTGAACAAAATCTTTGCGTATATTGTTAAATGTAAAAGAACTCATACTGTCACCCCATTTCTTTATAAAATAAAAGAAACCCAAACCTAAAAGTCTGAGTTTCTTTTTGCTTCTCTTTCTTGATATTCGGTTGTATAGCGATAAGTACCGCGTGCCACGTCTCTTCCTTCTAAATTAACAGGCACTTCAATAACTAAATCTCCACCAAGCATTGGAATGACTCCACCGCCAGGTGATCCTGAAGAATAATTAATCACTTGATTCGCAACACCAGCTGCCATAGCTTGTCTACTATTTGACATATTTCCATACACACCACTCATAACACTCTTTAACCCTGATAATTGACTCATTGAACTAGCCATCATCCGGCTCATATCACTCATTAGTTGATTCATAGTTCCAGTGATACCGAGAGATCTTTCTTTTGAAGATAACGGCGTAACTGTAATTGAATTCCCTCTCTTAGTAAAGAGCTCAGGACCAGCTTCACCAGTTATGAAAGAGCCATCACCGACAGGCTTCCCGCCTTTAGCAAGCATAGGTACATGTGGGATAGTCGGCGCGCTAACTCCTGGTATATTGTTTAATAATTCTGCTGGTGTATTAAAGCCATCTATAAATTTATTTATGATACGAATAATTCCATTGATAGCTGTACGAATACCACTTTTAATACCATCCCATACGCCTAATACTGCTGATTTCATGCCTTCAAATGCTCCACTAACCGCATTTGTCACCCAACGAACAGGAATCATAATGGCTTCTTTTAATCCATTCCAGACAGAAGATGCGGTTGACTTTATACCTTCCCAAATGTTTGAAAGTGTAGATTTAATACCATTCCAAATACTACTGCTTGTGCTACTAATCATGTTCCAAACCGTTGAAATGGCTTCTTTGATGCTATTGAATACAGAACTTGCTGTGGAAACAATTGCGTTCCATAAGCTAGATAGATAGCTTTTAATCGTATTCCACACTGCACTTGTTGTGGAACTAATCGTATTCCATGTATTCACAATCCAATCTTTTATTGAGGTGAATATTGGCGTTACAAAAGCTACTAACCCGTTCCAGCATGATTGTAAGAAATTCTTAACAGCATTCCATACAGACATCGTTGCTGAACTGATTGTATCCCACACAGCAATAATCCAGGACTTGATTTTTTCAAAAATCGGCATAACAAACGCTACAAGTCCATTCCAACAGGAAACTAAGAAATTCTTAATTGTTTCCCATACAAAACTTGTAGTAGAACTAATGGTATTCCAACATTCAGAAATGAAATTCTTGATACTTTCAAATATTGGCGTAGCAAAGTATAAAATAGCCGTCCAAATTGCTTGTAAGTATTGAGTAATAAAATCCCATACAGTTTGAATCACTGTGGAAATGCCATTCCAAATCATAGAGAAGAAATCAGCAATCCCCTGTAAAATAGGAGTTAGAAAGGCAACTAATCCATTCCAAGTTTCTTGGAAGAACTCACTAATCGCCGTCCACACTTCAGAAGTGGTTTGGCTGATACTATTCCAAACTTCTGATAGTGTTTCAACTACTCCATCCCAAATTCCAGTCAAATACTCCACGATAGCATTCCATGTTTCCGTAGTCGTTTCAACAATCGAATTCCATGTTTCAGATAGAGACTCCACGATTCCATTCCATAGTTCTGTTAAAAATTCTTTAATGGCATTCCAAGCTGAAGAAGTAGATTCACTCATACTTTCCCACATTTCAGTTGCCCATTGGGATATTCCCTCCCAAATTCCTGTTAGAAATTCTATAATGGAATTCCAAACTTCGATGGTCCATTTTTGGATATCATCCCAGTTTTTATAGATGGCAATTCCTATAGCTGCTATAGCGGCTATGATAAGAGGAATACCAGCAACAATTCCTGCTGCTGCAGCCGCTCCAATACTAAACAAACTCATGACCGCCATAACGATCGGAGCAAGAGCCATAACCGCGCCAGAAATGACACCAATAGCAACAGCAATCGCTGTTAACGTTGCTGCTAATTCAGGATTATTAGAAATCCATTCAGCGAATTTAGAGACAAGATCTGCTATAACTGCAAGAACAGGCTGAAGAGCAACTTGTAAATCTTGCATTGCTTGTTGAAATTTAACCGCTGGAGATGCATCTATTTTAGAAGTAGCACCTTGTAAGTCTTCTACTCCTTTTTTTAAATCGACTTGTTTACCTTCCGCTTTCAAAATGGTATCGATGATTTTCTTCCCTTGGTCTTCCCAAAGAGTACCGAACATCTTCGTGCCAAGTACATTTCTGTCTGTTGCATTTTCAACACCAGCTAAAGCCTTAGTTGCCTCAAGCATAGCCTTTTGTCCATTTTCACCACCGCCAGCAATTGCCTGACCCCATTTTTCAAACTGATCCGCCGAGATTTTTGTTTTATCTAAAACCGCTTGCATAGATTTATCTACACCCGCACCAAATTCGGCCATTTTAATACGACCTTCTTTTACACCCGATATGTTCAACAGGATTCGCAACATCCTGCCAGTTCTCTTATGAACTTCTGTACATCACTATACAGACCAGACTATATCATCATCTTTTATATAAGATGCTCCCCATTTCGGATGTCATCAGCTTACACCCTACGCTTTTCAGCTAGTCGTTGCACGTTCCTTTGTTAAAGGCTTCGCTCAGTATTGTCTCTTTTGAGAGTTCCACTGAATTAAAGGAGTTTTCTATGAATGTCGCCACTCATAGGGACAATCATTTATCCAATAGGTTATCAATATTCCAACTTTTAGTATCTACTCCTGCTGACATGATTCCTTGGACTTCTTTAGCCGAAAACCCAGCTTGAACCATCTGCTCCCCATATTCTGCGATAATATCTAATTGTTCTGGTGGAAATCCTGTTTTTAATAATGTATTAACTAATCCCAATGCTTCCTCGTTCGTAATGCCTAAGGTTGCACCAATCTCATTGGTTTCTTGTATAAGTTCATTAAAATCAATTCCAGCATAGGATGCTGCAATTGTCGCTGCCCCTTTAACCACAGCGGCATTTGTTTCATCAGAAGCATCCTTATTTAATGCCCATTGTCGGCGAACACCTTCTAATGCTTCTTCAGCGTCAATACCATAGGTACTAACACCTCTAATCGCTTCTTCCACTGATTTTTTCGAAGACTCTGGGACATCAAAAGTGATATCAATCTTAGTTTTCAATTTCGACATATCCATTGCTTTTTCAACTGCACTAGCAATACCGCCACCAGCTGCCATTCCACCAATGACGTTTTCAAGTCCTACTTGGAGCCCTTCAAACTTCTTCTCTGTTCTCTCAGCTTCTTGTTGTAAATCTCTCAGCTCATTTCGAACTTGTTGAATTGAATTTCCAGCATCGACAGATCGTAGCGCACGTTGTAACTTTTCAATATCAGCTTCAGTTCCTAAAGCTTCACGACCAATCAGACCGATTGCTTGTTCTAACTGTCGACTTGTAGCCGATCCACTTTTAATTGCATGTACAAGACGATTACCTAATGCGCCTGAAAAATCATCAACGCTTTTTCCTGTAGCTCTAAACAATGTTTCTAATTGCCTTGTAGAACTCGCTACATTCTCTTGTTCAGCTTTCATGTTTCCGAGTTTATTTTTCAGACCATTAAGCGATCCTTCTGTAAATTCAATTTCACGTCTGAATGCACGATATTGTTCTTCAGAAATTTTACCGTTTTGAAATTGAGCTTGTACTTGTTGTTCCGCTGCTTTCAACTTATCTAGCTTTTGCGTTGTATTCTCAATCTGTTGTGTAAGTAACTGTTGTTTTTGCGCTAATGCTTCCACATTACCAGGATCAAACTTTAACAAACGCTCCACATCTTTTAATTCTTTAGCTAAAGAATCGCTTTGTTTATTAACATCTTTTAGAGCGTTTTGTAACGGTTGAGTGTTACCATTAATTTCAATCGTAATACCTTTAATTCTTCCTGCCATTTTCTCACTCCTTTCTTAGAATGAATCGAAGTCTTTTTGATTTGCTTTTCTAATTTTTTCTTTATCTGGATTCTCCATTTCAGCGAATTCAGAAATGTAATCAAAACAATCACCGATCGTCATAATTTCCAAATCCCAATGTGTTAATTTCGCTTTATAACAAAGAGCAAGGAACGTATCAGTGGTTAATTCTTCATCACTGAACGCCTCTTGCTCTCCATTACTTTTCTTTATTTTTTTTTTGCGCCCATCGTACTTTGAATCATATCCATAATTTCTGGAATAATCTCTGAGATAGGGAATTCATCAAAACCGTCTAACCATGTAATTGGATCATCAATTTCTGGATTTGCTGTTTTCGCATATAACCAAACTAAATCATATACAACTTCAAAATCTAGCTTACTTAAATCTGCATTTGCTAAATCAATAGTGGCTAGTGAACCCTCTTGAGGATTTGAAGGAGACAAAATCCCTAACTTAAACATATCAGCAAATAAATCACGTCTGAATTGCGCTTTATATCGTTTAATAGTAGCTGCTGTACTTTTTAATCGGACTTGTTTTCCGTCTATTGTAATTGTCTTTTCCATTTACTATTACGCTCCTTTTGGTGCTGCTGGTGTTTTTACATATACTTTTTTGTACCAGTCGTTATAAATTGCTTGTGTTGTTTTAGCAGTCGTTTTCGTTTTAACCATTGGTCTTCCACCAGGTACTAAAACAATTGGGCTAGAAACAAACTTCAGTTCATTTGTATTTGGTTCAGCCGAACTTGTTTTTGTTTTAGATGCAAGTGTTGGACGACTTGCTGAACAGTTATACATAACATGTCGAGTTGCATTCACGTCACCATCAAACTCAAATAATAAAGCGAATGGTTTTCCTTTTGCATCAGCCAATTCATTTAATACACCATCCGTTTCGTCTAATTCTTCACCGAGTGCATCAATAGCAAATTTTTCTGGGATAGTAGCAATACTTAATGTTCCATCGTAACCCTGATTATTACTTGCCGCGTAATAAAGCATGTCATCGGCATAGAATTCAATTAAATCACCGCGTGGCTCAAATGTTAGTTCAACTCCACCAGGTAATGGAATTGGTGTCCCAAATGTAACTAAGAAATCTTTAATATCAAATGGCACGTAATGTACATTTTTCAAACCGAATGTTACCTTGTTTTCATTCATTTACAACAACCTCGTTTCATATGTTTTTTGAAATAATTTCTCAGATTCAATAAAAATCCCATACGAGTCATAAGGTATTTCATGATCGTCTAGGACCTTTTCCAGCTTGGCTTCTGCAACCAAGTCCTTTTTTGTGGTATAAAGTTCGATATTTACATCATTTATCTTGTGATAGACCTTGTTATCAGCCATTAAATTTGCTGAACCATCCACAAGAAAACAAATATAAGGCGGCTCCGGAACTGGATTACCAGGTGTTGCTGTGAAATGCGAATAAGCCACAGGATAACCTGTAGCTTCAAGAATTTTTATAAATTCTCCTAATGTTACTGTCATGATTCAATTGCCCTTTCAATACGTTTTGGCAATTCATCAATTACATACTCTTCAACTGGACGAATATGTACTTTCTCTGGTACTCGTCCACCATCAGCTTTCGCATGACCATTTTCTAAAAGATGCGTCAATTGCCCTTTTGTATTATGGATAACAACAGCTTTATCAACTTTTTTCTTGCGCCAGCCTTTTCGATAACCACCTGTTTTTTTAGGACTATTTTGTCTTAACTTATCTACAGCGATATCAGCTACATCTTCTTGTGCATTTGTTAATTCTTCTTCCACAACATTTGCATATCTTTGTAATTCTCTAGCAAGCTCTCCCGCAAAATCGTTCATATTAAACATGCTCCTTTGCGATAATAGTCAATGTTTGATACATTTCATCATCATTCATTGGCGGTTCGATAATATCAAAGATACGGCCTTTCATATTGATTCGCATTTCTTCTGTAATATCAGAAGTATAAGGAATCACAAAACGATAAACCCGTGTAGCTTGTGAAGCTGAAGCTTCAATGTACTCGGAACCTTTCATCGTTTTTATCATTGACCAGGCTTTCTTTAATTCTTGCCAAGATGTTTCGATTACTTGATTTAATTCATCTTTTATTACTACAGGTTGCTCAATGCTAATTCGATTCCTGAAATCACCTGTATTCAGCGGTTTTTTATACTGAAAAGGACGCATATTACTCACCGTCCAACTTAATTTCTTCTAAAGCTTTTCCAATGCTTAAACTATTAATCTGGCTTAAAAAATTCTTATCAAAATACTCTAAGGCATCGTTATAAACATAACGAGAGCGTTCAAAGACTAATTCCTTGAACACCTCGTCAATATTAAGATCATAATTACCACAAACCCTAGTTAAATCTTTATTGGATGCAAGTAGGATGCGTCTTAGGTTTGTATCTTCATCATCACCTAATCGCATCCTATCTTTGAATTGCTGTAATATTTCATTTGAAATTACCTTATCCATTCACATCATTCCTTATTTAGTTGCTGGTGGAGTTGGTGGTGTAAAAGAAATTTTCAAATCATAAACAAGAGCTGCTTTATTATCTTTTGGTTTACCATTAGCAAACTGTTTGATTGTATAAAGCGTAGCATCTTCAATCGCTAATGTTTGGTCAAACTTTTTAAGTTTGTATCCACCTGCTATCGCTGCGATATATTGTCCTTTCACAAAGAATAATGCTTTTCCAACTGGAACTTCTTCAGATTCAACAGTTTGAATGTTATAAGGTAATGCCATTACCCATTGGCCATTAGCCGTTTGAATTGTGTTACGCGCTTGCACACCAATTGCATCTACAGGATTGACAACCATCACAATTTTATTTAACACTTTACGGGATTTTCCTTTCCCATCAACAGATAAAGCTTTTACTACTTCATAAAGCTCACCAGCAATTACTTCACCATTTTCAGAAGGAGCAAATGTTAGTGTGCCGGATGATTTTTTATCAGTAACCGCACCTGTAGTTGCATTTACATCTTTCATTAAACCTACAGGTTGATGCGCTACTGATCCGCCACCATTTACAAAGCCAAACTCTAAACCAACAGAATAACTTTCTACTAATAATGTTCGAACGTAACGCTCTACCCATACTGGCCCTAATTCAAGCATGTCATTTGGAATAGCACTAAATGCAGTTAATTTAAGTTGTCCAATTTGTTCTTCTCTAAAGGCTGCATTTATTTGCCCTCTAATATCACCGAATAATTCTCCCCATGCATACGCTTTTGTTGCGTCAGAATAAATAAACTTCGTTACTGCTCCTAAATCTTGCATTCCAATTGCTTCAAGTAATGGATGTTCAGTTACTAAATCTTCAAATACACGTTCTTGTGTAGTATATGGAAGAATTGAATCATCCTTAAATCCCCCATCTTGTACAACTGCATTAAAGAATTTACGTTCTTCAGACGTTAAAACGTTTTGTCCACGTGACGTCAAAATTTGAGCGTCTTGCGCTTCGATACGTGCTTGTGCTGAAATCTTTTCTGATAAATCCGTTACAAGAGTATCAAACATATCATCAAATGCAGCAGATAAATCCTCCATTTTTGTATCTTCCGCTTTCACCAGATTCATATATGCTTGTTTTTTCGCTTCAAAGTTTTCCATTGTACCTTTAATTTTCATAACCATAATTATTTCCTCCTAATTTTTGAGAATTAAAAAAACCTTTTCCGTTTTTGATTGCCCTCCACTTGTAAATGTGGTGGTTCTGGATTAGGTTTATTTGATAAATTCATATTTTGTTGTAAGTTATTCGTTACCCTATTAATAATCTGTTCCAACTGTTCATCAGTGATACCACTATCACTTTCTCGATTATCAAATTCTACTTTGTCAGCAAAACCTTCTTGTACTGCTTGTTCAGCAGTAAACCACGTTTCAGCTTCTAATAAATCTGTAATCTCTTCGCGACTTTTACCTGTTTTTTGCTGATAAATTGAAACTATCGACTCATCATACGCTTCGAGTGCATTCAATGTTTTTTGAATATCCTGCTTGTTTCCATAAGCTATTGTTGACGCTTCATGAATCATCATCCGTGAGCCTGTGCGCATAACAATCTCGTCAGCAGCCATTGCAATAATCGATGCAGCAGAAGCTGCTAGTGATGTAACTTCCACAATGACTTTTTTATCTAAGTCCTTTAAGTAATTATAAATCTCAACACCTTGATCAGCATCGCCACCACCACTGTTTAGTTTAATTTTAACTGTAGATGCTCTAACTTCTTTCAAAGCGCTTCTTACACTTTCAGCACTGATAGCATCGTACCACCAACTGCTACTACCGATATAACCTGATAACACCATTTCGTGCTCATCATTTTCTGGATTAACTGCATTAGAAAACTGATAAGGAATATGTTGTATTTTATTTTTCATACTTATCACCTCCTTCAATTGAATTTGCAGATTGATAATTCTTCGTAATTACAAATTCGTCTAGTTCTGGATTATTAGAGCGTTCAGCACCAAACAACTTCCTCACCTCATTTCTAGTGAATGCACCACTGGCTACTAATTTATCAACAGCCTCAGCATGATCTATAATATCTTTCTCTTTCACGCCTGTTACTTCAATTTTTTCTCCTGATAGGAAATTCTTTTTTTCAATTAATTTCGCATTTAATTCATCTTCAATCTTTTTAATCAGAGGACTAATACAAAACTTTATATACGCTTTAATTGATGTTTCGTAATCTCCCATATCGCCACGAACTAATGCCGTAGGAATACCTAAAATATTAGCCACATGATCTATTAAATCTTTTTTTAATTTAGATAGTTCCTCTACAGACCTTCCATTATTTGAACCATCGGCAATTTCCGTATAATTAAAACCCTTTATCTTTGGAACAATTGCAAAAGCATTTTTCCGAAACGCCCCAAACAATTTATCCATAAAGCTTTGTAATTTAGTAAGGTTTTCCCCTTCCAAATTCTGTGCAGATTCCATCTCAGCGGTTGCACGTATTTGATTAGAAAACATATTTGTCTCAATCATACGACTAAAAAGTTGAGTATAATCTTTAAATATTCCACTCATGAATTTTGTCAATTCTTCATTGTTATAAGTAATGTAGATAACCTCGTCCATTTGAAATGACCTTTGAAACGTGTAATCCTTTACGGTTACATTTTTAAATACATCAGGGTATACTGCATATTCAACACGGTCAAAATGATCAGCAATGAGTAAATCATTTTGATCTGTAAGAATTGCCAACACTTCATTATCAAGAATCAATTTATACACAAAATCTTGCCAAAAGTCAGCGGCACTTTGATCTGTATTCGGTCTAATGTTCAGTAAGTAATGCCAATCATTATATTGACGTGTATCCTTTTTCATCATCCGAAATTCAGACAGCGAAACGGTTCGAGCAATAAAATTAATACAAGTTTCTAAAGCTACTTTTTTTAAATACGCTCTTTGATTCGTTTCAATACCAAAGAAATCAAAATCATTTAGCATCGTATTAATCTCTTGATTTTTACCAAGTACATCCGACAACCAACTCATATTTCCCCTCACCCCTTTCTTAAAAGTTTAATGCATTCAGCAAGTCTAGCGCTGCGCCAACATCTGTTTCTCTTACCTCATCCGCTCGATACATAGCATGTACAAACGCCTGGAATCCATCTGTTTTTCTGCGAACTGGTTCTTTCTTTTCATACATTTTATTTCCATCTTTTTTAATAACAACGAGTACATTATTGGTATACCAACGCATTAACGGATTATCACCAAATACAATTTGACGATGTGCGAATGCAACTTCAATTCTAGGAGCAAGCAAACCATGAATAGCTCTCGGATTTCTAATTACTTCAACTTCAAATCCAGCGTCCTCAAAAAGTGTTCTTAATAAATCTGCACGATAATTATCCATTATGATTTTTTTGATATCATAATAGTTTCGCATTTCAACAAACCAAGCAACGATAGTATTTGGATCAATTGTTTCGCCTTCCACAACTGTCAGAAGATCTTGCTCTTCCCATTCTCGAATTGGTGCAAACTTCTTCTTACCAGCTATTTCAGCATCCTGTTTTTTCGAATAACTATAATATTTATCAACGAATTCCTTTCTAGCATACGAATGAGATTTCCATAAATAATCACCCTTACTTCTAAAAAGTAATCCACATGATGCGAAATCACGAATACTTGCATAATCAAGCGCGCCAATACATTCATGACCTCGTAAATCTGGCAATTCACGATTAGTTGCTGCAATCTCTTCCCATTTTGCAACTGACCTTTCTAAATCTGTAACAGGTAAATTCATTCGTTTTGTCATGAACTCTTCTCTATTACTTGGGTCATCTTCTAAATCTTCGTATTCTTCTTTTATAGTTTCAAGTAACCCCTCAGCATATTCGCTCAATGGTTTAGATAACATAGGATTAGCAAGTTCCCAATTATCAATATCATCCACTTCAGTTTCATCATTCAATTTACAGATAAAAGGAAAGACAGCATTCGGACGTGCTTCACCGTTCAATACCTTCATTGCCTTTTCTTTTTGCTTATCTAAGAAACCGTCACGAACATATCCATCTGTACCAATGTAAAATTCACGTGGGTTTTTCTTTTTCCCTAAACCACTGATATGAACGCGGACATCTTTATTACTTTCGTATTGATGTATTTCATCAAATACAACCGCACCATCACGCAAACCATCTTTTGTATCACCGTTTGAAGTCCTAAACTTCAGTACACTTTCAGTAGCCTTTGAAACCGTTTGAGTTAACGTTGTTTTAAAGGCTCTTTTCAAGACCTCATTCTTCTTCACACATTTATGAACTTCATCAGGGCTTGTTTTCGCCTGTTCTTCACTATTCGCAACAACTGAAATGTTATACTCTGGAATGCCATGTAATTCACTAATTAAAAAATGAATAATAACAGAAATCAGACCATTTTTACCGCCGCCACGCCCTAACATCCATAGGAATTTACGATAAAATACACGTCCATTTTTCTTATAAAACAAAAAGACGAATGCTATTAAGAATTTTTGAAATGGTTGCATCGGAAAATACCACTTCTCACCGAAGTTAATACAATCCTCAATCATTTCATCATCAAAATACAAATCGTCTCTATTTAAAACGTATTTTTCTAGATATCCAATTAACAGTTCTCTTTCTTTATTGAACTTCACTTTCCCACTTCGATAAAGTTCAATATATTCTTCTACATATTTTTGCTTAATCATGTAAGATCACTTTTGTTATATCCTGTATCAGGGATAGTATTTTTAACAACAAACTTTATATCTCTCCCTAACGCAATTAAAGAACTGTTAATTTTATTCCTCTCACTTATAAGAGGGTGGGCCTTAACGAAAACTTGAGTTCCATTTTTGATTGTTACGGATTCCCCTTCTTTCGTTATCGTTTTATTAATTTTTCGAAATGCTTTAACTAGATCAATATAGCGTTCCACCTTTTCAACTTCAACTAAATCTGTCGTATCAATACTATTCATTAACTGTTCCTTTAACCTTACAATACTAACAGCCATCTACCCACCCCCCTTACGCGCGTATTTTCGAAAAAAAACTGACAGTTAACCCCCTCCTCCGGTGCCCCTTAGAGCAATTTTTGTTGAAATTATTTAAGGGGGGGTATTATTTTTAATTTCTCAGCAATCTTTTTAGTTGTTTCATATAAACCATCCGTTTTATTATCCATCATCATCCAAGAAGCATATAACTCATTCGAATACTCTGACCAAATATCTTCAGCCTGTTCATTTGTAATGACATAACCTTCAAGTCTATAAGCTTTAACTAATAGAGCTACATCTTGTTCATAAGTATCCAACGTTACCACCTCTCATCGTCTTGCCATTTGTTTACCTTCTTAATGAACACTCTACCGTGTTCTTTATTATGACAATCCACACAGACTGTTTCTAAGTTATCTATTTCTAATGCAAGTTCTGGATAATATTCTAGTTCTTTTACATGATGGACAACAAGCTGTATCTTCTTACGCTTTGCACTCTCACTGTATTCATTGGTGTCCACACGAACACTACCATTACGCTTACACTCTTGGCATTCATAGTTGTCACGCTTCTTTACTTGTTCACGTATACTCTTCCACTCACCACTGTCATAGAACTTACGCTTCTGTTGTTTAGTTTTGTATTCTTTCATAAACGATAAAGTTCCACTTGATCTTCCACAATAGGATGATTGTGCTGAATGACTTCAGTATTGAATTGCTTATTATCAACTGGTACATGTTCAATATGAATGTATGTCCGATTAATCTTATCAATCGATTGTGATTCCCAATCAAATGCAACACGTAACTTTCTATCAATCTGTTTTCCTTTGTAATGAACTATCGGCTTAGCATCTATATCTGTTAATGTAATTGTTAATAAAGGTTCTACAGTCTCGTTAGATTGTTTGTACTTCCCTAACTTCCACATATCTACAAAAGCACCGTTACATTTCGGACAAACAGTTACTTCTTGATATTCTTCTTTAGACGTACGATACACTTTATCTTGATGACCACAAACTAAACATCTAGAAGTGTTATAATATTTAATTTCTGTACGCACCTCACACATCTATCTCACCCCTTACACTTAAATCCTTTCTCCATTTATCTTTTTCCAGTAATTCTTTTATTGATGTTTGCATGAGATATTCCACAGAATAAAACATAGGTTTCTCGCCATACAGCTTGTAATACTTAACGTCTATTCCTGACTTTTCGTGTGCTTTTTCAAGTGGTTTAAGATATTTGATATATGCTTTCTTATCAATAGGCATAAGACCAAGTGCAGCAATCTTACCGTTTAAAACGCTGTCCATCTATCTTCACTCCTTAATCGCTATTGGTTTAAGCATGCTTTAAATTCTAATGCCTGATGTATCACTATTAATACGTTTTACAATTGAGTCAGCATTAACATTAATCCTTGTCTGAGGAAAACCAGAAAACTTATTTGTTAACTTCTCCAACTTCTCCAATGCAACCACACATTCATTAGCAGCCTCAGTTACTTCCTTCATTTGTTTCAATGCTTCAGTCGTATCAACATTCACCTGAATTGCTAATTCACTAGTTGTACTTTGATCAGTTCGCTTCTTAACCGGATTATAAGGTTTAGGTGTTGCTGGTCCGCCACATTTGACACATCTCATCCCATCTAAAAAATGTCCAAACATCACGGTGCGACACTCATTGTCCATACATTCTAATTGCGTTTTAAATTTCATCCTTCATCCTCCTCCAAAATAAAAAGCACCCGAATGGGCGCTTTTCTCTTAATTATTAATTTGTATTTCGATTACGGTACGTGAAGTTTTATTCTTTTCCCAATTACCTAATGTTATTACACTCATCTGAGCCAACATTATTAAGTAACTGGAAGAAGAGCAAAAGCTCTCCCTAATAACGGTACCATTCAATCATTACCATCTGCTGGTTTCGGATTTTATGTGCCATCATTACGAAATCGTTTAGACAACATATAGTTTATAAAGGAACATTGTGAGTTGTGTTTTCCGCCACTTCTCACAATACAAATATATCATGTTAAAAAACAAAACGTGTCCGTAAATCGTTCGCAAATAGTTCGCAAATAGTCCGCAGATAGTTCGCGTTTTTTATTTCTGTATTTTTTCACATCGTTTTTCAGCCTCTTTTCGTATAGTTTTGAATAAATATGATCTTTAATCCTTGGAAATGAATTAGCTATAAACTAGATTGTGTTAAATTCACCTATTCCGTTTAACCTTAGATATACCAATCTCTTCCGCATTTTATAAAAATGAATTTGACACTTTCAGTTTAAAGCTAATTCAATAAGTGACAAAAAAATAAAGGAGCTAGATTCTAAACTTCCTTTGGTAATCATTTAATGTATCTTGCTCCATTCCAATGTATCTCAATGTTTCTTTCTGATCTGTATGATTTAACATTTTTTGCAAGGCAACCACATCTTTAAATTGTTTGTAATGGTGATAACCATATGTCTTTCTAAGTGAATGAGTACCGATACGTTCCAACCCAAACTCTTCTGCAGCTTGATTCAATATTACATATGCCATTGCACGAGTAATCGGTTTATTTTTTCCGTTTCTACTCTTAATCAGGTATTCATTTTTTGGCTTTCCTTCAGTATAATTTCTGATGGCTCTCTTCAGCTCTGAAGGCATCTTCACATCTTTGATCTTCCTTGTTTTCTTTTCGCGTATCACAATATTCCAGCCTTCTACATCACGAACACGTAAACGTAAAATATCCGATATTCTGAACCCTGTATTAATACCAAGAAGAAACAGAATGTAGTTCCTCTCATTCTGTTCCTTATAAAACTCTTTTATTTCTTGTATTATTTCTTTATCTCGAATCGGCTGTACAATATTCATATACTTTGCCCCTCTTTTTGTTTACGCGTTTTTTGAAACACCTCTTTCTTTAGATTGAAAGCTAAACGCAATATCGCTCGTCCTTTTAACTTATAATATTTTGTTTTACCTATGCCTAAATCCATCCAGATATCTTGATCATATCCAGAATCATGTTCCATATAAAATTTCACAATTACTTCACGTTCATCATCTCTTAGACGATTCACACCGTCATACAACCAACTCATAAATTTATTTCGTTCTTGTTCATACTCTATTCTTTCTATTGCAATATTTTCAGTCGAACTATTAAACTCATTTGTATTCGATGGAGGAACAATAGAATACGACGCTGTCACTTTTGGCAGCATATCACATGGCATAGTTGCTAAATATCTACGATACTCATTAAATACTTTTTCGATTTCTTGTTTTGTTCTTTTTCCATCCACAATTGGCATCTTAAATGATAGTTGTTTATTCATATTAAATTCCTCCATTGTTTATTTTTGTCTAACTGCCCCACGTCTTCGTTCATAACGCGGACCATGAATTCCCATTAAATCCTCAATGTCGCGTGTGCTTAATTTCTCTTTTTGTTTTTTCTTATTTTTCTTCTTTACTTTTTTTGATTGTTTTTTCCACTCGCGTAGCTGATCCTTTAGCACCTTCATTTCCCCATCTCCCTTGTTTAAAATAAAAAGGACACCTATCCCTTAAACAGCTTGAATTGCTGCTTTAGTGAATTGGTGTCCTCTAGTTTTCTAGCCGGACTATATTCATTTGTAATCTCGAATTTTGTCTAAAATTTGTGATTTTTATTTGTTTAGCTGCTACATCTGTCTTGTTATAATGAATGTAACATTGCCATTCGAAAAAAGTGACTTGTCCCCAATACAAGTTGCTTTTTTCTTTTTTATTTTAAAAGGATTATTTTGTTAAATTCATACAGAATTCTCTAAAGTGTTATTACTTGACTCTATCTACAGAAGACTTATATAACTACTCATAATACCCTTCTGTAGACTTTATTAGTGATTGAAATTGAATATTATCATGACCAAACCATATTTGAACTTGACCTTCTCTCGCATAATTTCTAATTTCTTTAATAGTTTCTAAATACCCCTTTAAATCATATATAGCATCTTCACTTGGAAGTTGTATCGGTAATATATAATGCTCTCTAGAATAGACAGCATCCGAAACCAAAATAATGATCCCTGTATTTTGTAGGTTTATGCGCATACCTAACACCCCCCATGTATGACCACTACCAAAATTTAAAATCTCAACCCCCTCAACAAGCATAATTTTTTTCTCATGTCTCTTAACGGTTTTCCAATGCAGATTCATACGTAACCATTTAGCAACATCCTTTTCTACATATCCCAAAGGGAGCGTCTTCAACTGAAAGTGTTTTAATGTGTAGAACAGTTCATCTTCGTGAACGATAATCCGGGCATTAGGAAATATTTCAAGACATCCAGCATGATCAAAATGCAAATGAGAGATTACAACATATTGAATATCTTTTGGACTAACACCTAAATACTCTAACCTTTCGATAATATAATTCGATTTCTCCTTATTACAGGTACTATATGGAAGCCCTTCTTGTAGTAACTCTAGGTCCTTTTGAGGATAACAAGATGTATCAAAAAGAATTTTCCCCTCTGGGTGATCAATAAATACAGTATAAATAGGAATTTTCATAAATCTTGATTCCTTATCGCTTGTACAAGTAACATTACCATTTTTCAAAAAAACATTTTTGTCTATCATTAATTCCCCATTATCTAGCACATATAATCTAGTTTTTTTTATAGGCATCGTTATAACCCTTTCCCTAATAATTTTCTCTTAAAGTTAACACCCTGTGCTATAGCCCAATCATTTTTAGAGGACTAGCATAGCTTATAACAGTAAATGATTAACATAGAAAAATGGTTACATTGTTAACCCTAAAAATGAGAGGATAGTGAATTTATTTTGAATGTATCAGAATTTATTATACAAACCATTAAAGATCTAGGAGTAGAATATATATTTGGTATCCCTGGGAAATCCATTTATCCACTTCTTATGGCTACAGATAAACTAGATTTAAAATTTATTTTAACACGCCATGAAGCTGGTGCTGGGTTCGCTGCCACAGGCTATACGCTTTTAAATAACAAATTAGGCGTTGCCTTGGGAACATCTGGTCCTGGCGGAACTAACATGCTAACGGCAGCCGGGCAAGCTAAAGCCTTTTCAGCACCTGTTCTGTTCATTACTGGTCATCCTTCTGCTAAAAATAATGGCAAGCCTTATTCTCAAGATTCTTCTACTTTTGGTACTGATTTAGTAGCAATGTTTAGACCTGTCACTAAATTTAGCGATTCTATATATAACCTTAATCAAGTTCAAACTTATCTCCATCATGCAATCCGTATGGCTTTAACTCCACCTCGTGGTCCAGTTCATCTTAATATTCCTTCTGATATTTTATTTGAAGAAATAGAGCCAACTGAACCAATTTTAACAGCTATTGATATACCAACCAGTTCAAATATTCATTCCGCTATTAATTATTTAAAAAATGCTAAACGTCCTGTTTTACTAGCTGGAAAAGGAATCCATTCTGCTAAAGCTTACTCAGAACTAAAGGATTTTTCTGAACTCTTTAATATTCCTGTAGCAACTACTCCTGGCGGGAAAGGAACCTTTGTCACATCACACCCTTTATCCCTCGGCCCCTACGGCTTAGGAGGCAATGCCGTAGCAGAAGAGTATTTTGAAAGCGGAATCGATTTATTAATTGTAATAGGAACAAAATTAACTGATATGTCCTTACCAGATTTAAATCCTAAATACTACCCAAAACAAGTAATACAATTTGATTGGGATTCCTCTATTATTGGGAAGAGTTTACCCGTCCCTACTTTGCCCGTTATTGGAGATATTAAAAAAAATTTAACTTCCCTTTTACAACTAATTCCTACCAAAAATAATAGTACATTTCCTTTATTAAAAAGCTTAACTCAACCTCAAATACCGTCAGACAAGTGGTCTGCATCTTTAGCTATAAAACTTATACACGAGACCGTAAAAAATGATACAATTATTTTTGGCGATTGTGGTATACACAGCTATTATGCAATAGAAAATTATCCAATAAATACGCCAGGAACGTTCTTTTTTGATGACGTGTTTGGAGCCATGGGCAACGCCCTTCCACTTGCACTAGGTGCTAAATTAGCATCCCCTGACAAAAACATATTGTGTTTAACTGGAGATGGCTGTATGTTGATGCATGGTATGGAAATATCAACCGCCGTTAACATGGGCGTAGATTTGTTAATCATTATTTTTAACAATGAACAATTAGATATGGTAGATAAAGCCATGTATTTAGGGTTTGGGAAATCTGTAGGTAGCAAATATGAAAAAGGAGTTCATTTTGCTAACCTTACGAAATCATTAGGTGCCATAAGCACTCGATGTTATAACCAATCGGATTTATATGCAGCTTTAAACAATTTTATTCGTCCCACTAACTGCCCTCGTATCATTGAGGTTATGGTGCCTAAAGATGAAATACAATCTTCATTAATCAAACGTGTCAAAGGCCAATAGCAACCGTATAAAAGTAATATCCCACAAGGTGATATTACTTTTATACACTTTAATTCCTCAAATAAGTTTCATACATCCACTAATTCATACCAGAATGGTTTTACTCACTCAATTTTCTTAGTATTTTCACCTTATATAAGTCCTCTTTAGCAATTTATCCTACTGAAATTTGTTTGAAGGTAGGCCATAACAATTTGTTAAAAATTTCAAGAGCCTTATGCTGATGTCAAAAACCAAGTAAGATTTACATATTTTTTTCTTACCCAACCTCAGATTCTCTCAAAATTCATTTGTATTTTCCAGCTTCGAATTAGCATAAGTAAATTTGAATTTCAGCTATATCATATAAAATTCAAATTTTGTCTTACTTTACATCAATACGTGCTTGACTAGCTTCTCTACTAAAACCGTCTGGATATCTTTTGGCTAATTTAGATATATTCATTTGAGCAATATCTTCTAGGGTATATCCCATTTCGTGGGCCATAATGGAGATATAGTACATGATGTCCCCCAACTCCAACGCCAACTTATGTGTATTCCCGTTCTCTTCCCCTGGACAATGAGCTGGATCAAATCCATGACCATGAAAGATGGCTTTTTTTACGATATCAGCAACCTCACCAGCTTCTCCAGTAAGTCCTAATGCTGCATTTAAAACTCGTCCACCGAAATCGTTATTTGCATTCCATGTACGTAATGTTGCTTCCTGATATTGATCTAATTCACAGATTTGATTAATATTCATTACAGCTTGTCCTCCCTTAGATTCACTAACTAATTTAGTTGTTACATATACACCGTTTTCCATAGCTTTCATTTTCATCTACTCCCTTTAACTAATGTTTTTATTTTTAGACTTAGCTGGTGTTGTAGCTGCTTTTATGGGTTCCCATCCATAACTCAATCTAGATCTGAAAGTACTTACACTGATGCCATTGGATTCGGCAATCTTAACAAGTCCCTTCCTGTCAATTTGTTTACGCGTTGGAATACTTGCTGCATCTTTAGGATCCCAACCATTATTTACCCTGCTATAAAAAGTACTTGAATTGATTCCGTTTTCCGTTGCCAATTCCAACCACTTATTGCTTTTCCCTTCGCTCATATGCCAATATGTTCTTGGTGGTGTGGTCAATGCTTCTTGTAGTTCCCAACCGTATCTGTACATTCTCATGTAAAGAACTCTTCTACTTATGCCGTTTGATTCAGCTTGCTGATATTCCTCATCAGTTAACCAACGATTGAAAGCCATCACTTTTCCTCCTAATCTAGCGCTAAAAATTCTGCTCTAGTACGATTTGAATGAGTTATCCTAATCTTCTGAATATCTTTCCCGTGCTCTTCTAAAGTTGCATTCCAAGCTTCGGTTTCAGTCTTAGCATCAAAACAATCCATTTTTTGCCGTTCCTCTTTATCGTAAAAATGCACTTCAAAACTTGGATTCAAAAACTTTTCACTGGTGCTTATCGCGTTATAGTTGAAACTCCCTATAACATCATCAATAGTTAATTGCTTCATAATCGCATCCCCAGTTATTTTATTTTTTCTGTGATGGTAGTTGATACACGATCAACTTTCCCACCTTGCCAAGTGATTACTTGTTCCCCAAATCCTGTTACTGGAGGATTCAGTGGCGTAACCTCACCATTCTTGACCACATAAATTTTATTATCAGTAACATCGATTTCAACTTTCGTAGGCTTCATACGACTGAAATCCCCCTTTTTCTTTTTAGCTAACTTTTTGTTGTTGATTCTGTTTCAACTCTTGTTTCATTGACTCGAATTTAATTAAGTACGCATTCCAACGCTTATCGTTTTCCGCTTGCTGTCGCTTTGCCACTTCACAATTACAACCGTTCGTTTCAATTACACCCGGATAAGTTTCTTTACGAATAATCCCTGTATCATGACATAATACGCACATTTTTATTTCCTCCTTTTATACTTCGATAAACCTTTGTAAACGTTGCTTTGCTATCTCTCTTCTATAACTAGCCGCTTCATTTTTTACAGTTAGACTTGTTTCAACCATTCGGTCATATGAACGTTTTCCAACTTGATTTTTCAGCTCTTTTGGTTCCAAATTACTCGTATATAAAGTAGGAAGTTCTTTTCTATACCGACCATCAATGATATTGAATAATTTTTCTTCTACCCATTCCGTAGTTTTTTCTGCTCCAATATCATCTAATATAAGTAAATCGCATTCTAAAAGTGCTCTCATGATTTGCGTTTCGTTTTCCTTATTTTCACTATTGAACGTACTGCGAATACGTTGTAATAACTCTGGAACACTTTGAAATACGACAATGTATCCTTTTTTAGAAAGCTCATTTACAATCGCGGCCGCTAGGTGTGTTTTGCCATTACCAGGATCTCCCCAAAGCATTAACGATTCTCCGTTCCATTCTTTAAATGTCTTCACGTATTTCACTGCGACTTTATAAGCTGTCTCTGACCCATTCCTATCTAAAAACGATTCAAATGTGCTTTTTGAGAACCTTTCTCCTAAATTACTGATGCTGAACAACTTTTCTATTTCTCGTTTCTTTGCAAAGTTTTGAGCTTCACGTATTTTTGCTTCTTCACGTTCTACAACACACTCACATGTAGGCAGTATTTTGTTTTTAATACGTAACTGCGGAACTTCTACAGTTATTGCCGCGATATATTTATTACAGTGTTCGCATGTATACCCTTCTGTTTCTTCACTACAAGCCGATGTATTCACTATCCGAGTCATCACTCTTCCGATTGATTCCGACACGTTTTTTCACTCCTTTTTTAGGTTGTTGATTTAAATACTCTTCAAATTTATTCCCAAATAAAGTAGAAGGTCTTAAGTATTGGTTGTATTCTTCATTTTCAATCCAATGTGAGGCTTTGATATCAATTACTTTTTTGAAATCATCTATATTAAAACCTTGATTAAACCGAGCTTTAATTAAATCTCTAGTTTTCTTGGTTGATACTCGATACGAAGTATTACAAGTTTGGTTGAGATAGGTTACTATCTCGACAATATATTTATTAATATCTTTTTCTAATTCTTTTTCTAATTCTTCTTCTTTGTCCGTTTCATTGCTGTTACCTGTAACGTTACAATCGTTACCGCCAGTTAACAGCGCTTGTTTTTTTCGTTCTCGATGTGCCGCTACACGTTTTTTTGTATCTTCTCGAATCTTATCTAGACCTGTTAAACTCTGATGCTTACCCCAATTCGATATGCTAATGAATTGTTTATCATCAATCTCGATCATCCCAAATTGCTTAAACGTTTGTAGAGCATAACGTACGGTTTGCAATGGTCTATTAAAAATAGTAGCTAGCATTTCTTCTGTATAAGGAATGTTTTCATTTAAAAAGATGTATCCATTAGCGTTCGTTTTTCCAGCTTGAGCAAGTAATTTAATCCAAATAATGAGTAAAGTGTCCGCTTCAGGCATACTTTCAATTAATTTGATTTTTTCATCTTCAAACATGTTTGTAGTTAACTTGATCCATTTAACTTCTGACAATTTATTTACCTCCTTGTACAAACCACCACATATGCTTGTCCACTTTTAATAATTCGTTGAATTTCATAATGCGGATAACCAACTTTGAAATACTGTTCAATCATTTGTTTTAATTCATCTTTACTTTTTGCTAAGTCCCAAAACTTTTTAGGTAATAGCACTTGATATTCAATTGAATGCATGTACTATTTCCCTACTTTCCGTGGTATACTTATAGCAACTTGTTTTTTCGAAAGGACCCACTGCCATGGGTCTTTTTATTTAGTTTCACATCACTCCAAGCCCATCGTTTTATCGGTTCGTAAGTAATGTAAAGCAACAATACACTGCATGCGATAAACATTGCGAATACTACTAACGATGTTGTATCTTCCACTAAATCACCTCCTTATTTATCAAACGATAATTTTGTTAAATACCTGAAATTCTGTTTTAACTAGCATTTGTTCCCACCTTTTGCGCTTCTACCCATTTAAGAAAGTCTTCCGCTTTAACACGTTTGCTTTTTCCAATTACGATTGTTGGGAAGTCCTTTCTCTTCATAAGTGCGTATGCGGCTGATCGAGAAATATTTAAGAATTCCTGTACATCCTCCGCTTTCAGTGAAAACGGTAGTTGTTTAATTTGGTACATGTTTTTTCACTCCAATCATTTTTTAAGTTCAAATATGGATATACTATCTTATAGCGTCGCCCTCAACTATAACCCTTAGGGCGACTTAGATTGTAAAAAAAATCTCTCTCACTTTATCAAATCACTAATCGATACACCATAAAGTTCCGAAAGTTTTTTTAATTTCTCTACCGATAATCCTGATTCTCCTTTTTCAACATTATGATAAGAACGTTTAAATTTCAGACCTAAAGCCTTTGAAACGTATTCTAAAGAATAACCATTTTTTTGTCTTAGAGATTTAATTCGTTGTGTATTTAGCATTTTAAGTCACCACCTTCAACTTCTAAACTTAGTATAACCAAAAGTAGCCCTAAAGGCAACTTTTTATTTTTTAAAATTTATTTTTTATTTTTACGTTGCCATTAGGGCTACTCGTTGTTACATTTAAACTAGATACTTTTTACAAGTAGCACGAAAGGATGTTATAGATGAATATCATAGGGGAGAGAATATTCGACTTAAGAAAAGAACGAAAACTAACACAAGAAAAAATAGGTGAAAATATTGGTGTCAGCAAGCAAACTATTTCCAAATATGAAAAAGGGACAAAAATCCCCTCACGCGAGAACATTGAAAAATTAGCTGATTTCTTCAATGTTCCCATTGATTACTTATTCGGGAAAAGCGATAATTCCATTAAAAGCAGCAATAATATAAAAGAAATATTTGAAAGTGATGAATTACATTGGGATGGAAGAAAGCTGTCTCCTGAAGAAATTGAAAGTGTCAAAGCGCTTTTAGAAGTAGCTATCCAAAGAATGTTAAAACAAGAAAAAAAGGATTAGCATGAGGCTAGTCCTTTTTTTGGTTCCATTCGCTGCATGACTTCGCTTAATTCATTGTCAGTAATGAATCCTTGTTTATGTATTTCTTTCAAAGCATGAAGAGTATCATTTTCTGAGACTTTATCCCCTAATAAATATTTAATCATTGATTTTATTTTTTCTTCGCCACTTATTAACAATACGAACTCCTCCATCCCAATTAATATGTGATTCTTTTAACAAACTGTGCATTTTTGTAACGTTTCTCAAAAATGCATACCCCTTAAAAAGCACTCAAGACGCTACTTAGTAGTAGCGTCTTGAAAAATAATTTATAAATTTCTAATGAGTTCCTGGATCAACCATTAGATATGTAGTTTCTAATTTACTTGAATGTGCTTGTGAAGTAGCTTTATTTTGTTCAACTGCTCCTAGTAATCCCAAAACACATACCATTGTAAAAATAATTTTTTTCAACCTATTTCACTCCCTCTTTAATTAAAAGACGTGTCACCAAATTTGAATAGAATACATTCCCATTATTAGCGAATTTTTCTAAAGCTTCTTTGAGAACCATTATATCATTTCTATCTACAAAAAATAAATAATATAATTTAAATGCGGATAAATTTTCCCCTTGTTTTTTTAAGTTTTCAAAATAAGATTTAGCTTTAACTCCTGAACCAAATTTAGCATCAAAGAAAGCTTTTTCCGCTTCTCCTACGAAATCCCAATCTATTTTATCTACATTTATTCCATACTCAATTCGTAAAAAAGCTAATGTGCTATGAACTGATCGATACATTTTACTATAAGTAGTAATGCCTAATTTTTTTATTAACTTTAGACTTTCCAAAAAGTACGTTTCCGCCTGAAAAGGATTTTCAAATATAAAAGACTCCCCTAAGCAACTCAACGCTTTAGCCTTTATAACCGAATCTTCCGGAGCGGATCTTATTATACTATTACAAATGTCCCTGCATTCTTTTATTTTATTGCTAAACAAGTTAATATGAGCTTTTCGATCATTATGTTGTAAGTCCAAATGTTTTTTTATAAATGCGTTTTCTACGAGTGGTAAATTTTGATCAATCTTTTTAGAATACGGGACCATAGCCATGAAATTACTACTATCATATAGCGCAAATCCATGTAACATGTCTACTATTATTTGATAGTCAACATTTTTAGAGTGGGATAGTTCATCTAATTTCCGTTGTAATCCTTCTCCTTCTAATTTGCTCAAATTTCTTTGATTATATAAATCATACAAATGTAGATACTTGTTTATTTTCTCTTTCTTATCATTGTTAATATGTTTTTTAATTAACTTTTTCATTAATTGATACTCACCAATTGTTTGACAATAGGACAGTCCCTTTTTTACGTTTAGATCACTCTCACAAGCCAATATAAATTCTCTAATTTTCTTTCTACGCTCCGTCCAGTTTGGATACAAGTCGGGAGCCATTAATAAGAATGACTCTAACTTCATTTCTTTAATTTTCCCATTTAATACCCTATTAAGATTAGTTCTATCAATATCTGCTTTTTCAGCTAATGCACCAACGTCCAACTTAACATAATTAATATGTTCTTGTAAGTTCTTGATAAAGCTCTTCATTATAAAATTCCCTCCTAAATCAGAACCCAAAACACATCCCTTATTTCTCAATAGGAAAATGAACCATAATTCTTTGTACGCTTACGAAGTGTGATATACTATGTAATGACTCATGGAAACTTTTCCCTATCTATGCTAGGGTGAAATGTTATAGATGTGCGGCCTTACATCTATAACACCGTGGGTCTTTTTTATTCCTTTTTTTCATTAAATTAAGTTTATCATAAGATTTAGAATGTTCGTTCCTATTATGCTGAAATCATGTTGAGAAAGTTTTTTTCAAAAAGTCTATTTTTTCATTAAGAATATTTTACCACCAAAAGAACATTTGTTCTATAATTTCCCAATAGCATTATCAATTAGCGTGACATTTATTATTATACGGACAAAATTCATGACATATATAGTCTAAAAATTCTCATGTATTTATACTAAAACTATGAATACATTTGGAGAAAATTTAAAAAAATTTAGAGCAAGTCGTTCCCTTATTCAATCCGAGCTCGGTGAAAAAGTGCAATTAAGTCGTAGCCAGGTTGGCAATTTAGAAATCAACTATAATCAGCCTGATCTCGACACTTTGGATCGTATTGCATCATATCTAGGTGTATCTGTTGATGCTTTAATGGGCAGAACAACTACACTAAACGAGAAAAATATAGCAAATGCTCTCAATGAGATTCAAACGGTTTTCGCAGGCCTAGATGAATCTCAACGAGAGCAATTCTGTAAACAACTCGTTTTATATGCAAAGTTCCTGAAAAATCATAACGAGCTATTATGAGTCGATTGTAGTAGAAAACATTTCCAATCACAATGGTAAAAAACAACAAATTTTATCAACAAAAAAAGAGAGCGTTATGCTCTCTTTTTTATATTCCTGTGCCTGGATCAGAAATCATCTTTGAACCACCAGGTTCTTTTATGTACCTTTTCATTTCGTAATCCCCCTCGTATATTAATATTTAAGCCCTATCTCAGGCTTAGTTTTACTCTCTAATAAGAGTCCAGTAATAAAGAAAATACTTGGACGTCTCAAGATATTTCTAGATAATG
>NZ_JAKUFX010000063.1:0-31642 GCF_022663635.1 Bacillus cereus group sp. BfR-BA-01356
GTCAAACTGTTCTGCTTTTAATTCAAATACATCATGCATATAACCCATCGTTTGTAATAAGCCTTCTAATGCATTTAATGTTGCGATATGAATCGCCGTTGGGAATGCATCATTTGTTGATTGGGCCATATTTACATGACTATTTGGACTAATATAATGATAGTCTCCCTTTTCCATTCCTAATAATTCAAGCGCACGATTGGCAATGACTTCATTTGCATTCATGTTCATTGAAGTACCTGCTCCGCCCTGAATTGGATCTACGATGAAATGATCATGCCATTTTCCATCAAGAATTTCTTGAGCAGCTTCTGCGATCACACCGCCCTTGTTTAATTCCAATCTTCCTACATCTGTATTCGCAAGCGCTGCTGCTTTTTTTACAATTGCGAACGCTTTAATTAAACCTTCATGGATTTTGTATCCTGTAATTGGGAAGTTTTCAACTGCACGCATTGTTTGTACGCCGTAGTATGCATAGTTTGGTACTTCTTTTTCACCTAAAAAATCTTTTTCAATTCGAACACCATTTTTAACTTCAGTTAATGTTGCCATGATTATTCACTCCTTAACGATTTCTTATGCTGCTTTTGTTTCTTTGACTGTTTCTACATATTGTTTTGCTTTCTCATTATCGAATTCGCCTTCCCACTTCGACATAACAATGGCCGCTAATGCATTTCCTAATACATTGACAGATGAGCGAATCATATCTAAAATGCGGTCAATTCCCGCAATTAATGCGATACCTTCTAGTGGTAACCCCATTGAACCTAACGTTGCTAATACAACAACGAACGATGCACCTGGAACTCCCGCCATACCTTTGGATGTTAACATGAGAACGAATAATAACGTTATTTGCTCCGTTAGTGACATGTGCACACCGTACATTTGTGCAACAAACAATGCCGCTAACGCTTGATAAATAGCCGATCCAGTCAAGTTAAATGTATAACCTGTCGGAATTACGAAAGAGGCAACTGCCTTTGGACAACCGAACTCTTCCATTTTTCTCATTATATTAGGTAAAACAGCTTCTGAACTTGCTGTTGTAAACGAAAGAATCAGTTCTTCTTTTAAAATTTTCATTAATGTAAAAATGTTTACTCCAACCATTCGTGCATTAATACCTAATACAATCACAACGAATAGTATAACAGTTACGTATACAGCTAGCACTAGTTTTCCTAGCGGAAGTAATGTTGCTACACCAAATTTTGCAACCGTAACGGCAATTAATGCGAATACACCAAATGGTGCAAATTTCATAACTTGATTTGTAACCCAAAACATGGCTTCGAGTACGCCTTCAAAGAAGTTAAAGACTGGCTTTCCTTTTTCTCCAATTGCCGCAACTCCTAAGCCGAATAATACTGAGAAGAATATAATCGGTAATAGGTCACCTTGTGCAATCGATTCAAATACGTTTTTCGGTACAATGTGAACAATTGTCTCAGCAAAACCTTTCTTCTCTGTTGCATCTGCAGTTTGTTTATAAGAAGAAATATCACTTTGCTGTAAATTACTCATATCAACGCCAGTACCTGGTTGGAATATATTCGCTGCAAGTAATCCCATTAAAATAGCAATCGTCGTAATAATTTCGAAATAAAGAATTGTCTTACCACCCAGTTTCCCAAGCTTCTTCATATCTCCTACACCAGCTACTGCAACAATTAATGCTGAAATAACAATTGGTACTACAATCATCTTAATTAAGTGAATAAATATATCCCCAATTGGTGTGATATAAGAAATCGCCGTTTTATTGCCATAAAAGACTGCCCCTACTACAATCCCTAAAACAAGCGCGACAAAAATTTGTGTTGCCAATCCGAATTTTTTCATTTATGTTCATCCCCTTCATGCGAACGCTTTCAATTTGAATTTATAAAAGCTACTCACACATCTTATAAGCGAACCTACAAAATCATACAAAAACCTACAAGTTCGTCACAAAAAATTCAAATATTTTTCTTCTTTTTTTCATTGACACCATTTTGTTAAAAAACGATAAAATAAACTTGATAAGTAATCAGATTGTTTCGTATAATCAAAAATATATATACTTAAAACAAATCAAAATGAAAAGGAGTGGATGTTATGAAAAACTATACAAAGCAATTCGTCCTATCTTCTTCTTTTCTTTTTCATTTTCTTAAAAAGGAACAAAGGCATTCGCCTTTGTTCCTTTTTTATTGCGATCTATATAGGGGGAATTGTTATGAGACCATATAAACGTGTCTTAATTAAATTAAGCGGCGGTGCACTTGCCGATCAAACTGGAAATAGCTTTAACTCCAAACGATTAGAACATATCGCAAACGAAATTTTATCCATTGTTGATTTAGGTATCGAAGTATCCATCGTCATCGGTGGCGGTAACATTTTTAGGGGGCATCTAGCTGAAGAATGGGGAATCGATCGCGTAGAAGCTGATAATATCGGTACGTTAGGTACAATCATTAACAGCTTAATGCTTCGCGATGTTTTAACAAGTAAAACAAATAGAGAAGTACGCGTTATGACGTCCATTCCATTTAATGCAGTAGCTGAACCATACATTCGCTTGCGTGCAGTCCACCATTTAGATAACGATTATATCGTTATCTTTGGAGGCGGAAACGGGCAACCGTTCGTGACGACAGATTATCCAAGTGTACAAAGAGCCATTGAAATGAATAGTGATGCCATATTAGTCGCAAAACAGGGTGTCGATGGCGTTTTTACAAGTGATCCGAAGCATAACAAATCAGCAAAAATGTACAGCAAACTAAACTATAATGATGTCGTTAGACAAAATATACAAGTTATGGATCAAGCGGCATTACTGCTTGCCCGGGACTACAATTTACCAGCACATGTCTTTAACTTTGATGAGCCTGGAGTCATGAAAAAAATATGTTTAGGCGAACATGTGGGGACGTTGATTAATGATGATGTTACGATGTTGGTGCATGAAAAATAATGATTTCCCACCAAAAAAGGGTGTCTTTTGTAGGCACCCTTTCCTAATTCATCATCACAAATAGAAGTCAACCAATCCCGCCACTTTCTCCTTACAACGCTCCCAAAAAGATAACTTTTCAAAAAACTCTTTCGTCATTTCTTTCGAATCATGAAAATCCTCTGTTAACGCCTTATTAACTTGTCCTACAATAGGACCACCATAAATATAAAAATTCATTTCATCATTTATATTGAAGCTACGCGAAGTAAAGTTTGTTGTACCAATAACGGTTAATTCATTATCAATAAGCATTAATTTGCCATGGAACATTCCTTTTTTATACCCATATACAGTAATCCCATTATTAACAGCTTGACGTATGTATGGATACGCCGCTTCTTTTATAAGAGGTAGATCTGGTTTATATGACCAAAGTATTTTTACTGTAACACCACGCTTTTGTGCTGCGATTAAAGCATTCATGGACTCTTTATTTTTTGCTATAAAATACGGCGTTGCAATTACAATGGAGTGCTGAGCTTGTTTTATGAGCTCTATATATTTTTCAGCAACGTAATGCCCATTGTAACTAGTCATAGTATGTAATGTATTCCCTTTACTAGCTTTATTCGTACTTCTCTTTATCTCTTCTTTCGTATCTCGTTTCCAGTCTAAAGCGAATTGCTGTTCTAAATCTTTTGCTCCTTCTCCTTTAAGTCGTACATGATAGTCACGCCAATATCCAAATCGCTTATCTTTCCCTAAGTACTCATCTCCTATATTAAATCCGCCTGTATAGCCAATCTCCCCATCAATCGTCGTAATACGGCGATGATTACGATGGTGAAGTGAATAAAATCCGAATGGCAATGTAGGTTTTCTACTATATGTAAAATGTACACCACTTTTCCGCAATTCATTTATCACCTTTCTTTCAAATGATAAATCATTAATGCGATCAACTGATAAATAGACGTTTACTCCTTCTTTTGCCTTCTCTTTTAATAAGTTTAAAAAAGTATGACTACTTTTATCATCCGACAAAATGAAGAAATAAGTGTAGATGGAGCTTTTCGCTTCTCTTATATCAGTAAATAATTGTTTATAAAAAGACTTCCCTTCTACATATAATTGAAAGTCACTATAATGAGGCGCATACTCTGTCGGCATGTTTTTCCCGGCTTCCATTTTCCTACCTAAGGTAACATCGATATGCATCCAAATTAAAATAAAAACGAAAATAGCAATAATAATAGAAGTAACTCTTAATATTTTTTTAATCATTTTGGTTTCCTTCCAATCATATTCCTTACTATTTCGTAGTGTTTCATTTAAATATGTTTTCATACGAAATGTATTTCTTATTTTTATTGATACTAAACAGTTAAAGGAGATACGAATATGAGAAAAGGAAAAACTCCTATTGTTTTTATCCCAGGTCTTTTCGGTTCAATGAGCAATATTATTATTCCCGGCACTGGTAATTGGAGTTTTGGACTTTCTGCATTTGTTTACGAACCATTCATCATGATGCTAGAAAGTATGGGGTACGAACGAAATAAAGATTTGTTCATCTGTTTTTATGACTGGCGGCAGCGTATTGTTTTTTCTACACAAAAATATTTATTACAAACGATTGCTTATGCTAAAAAGATTACAGGTTGCGATAAACTAAATCTAATTTGTCATAGTATGGGCGGCCTTCTTGGACGTTCTTACGTTCAAAGTGCAACATATAAAAATGATGTAAATCAGCTTATAATACTCTGCACACCAAACGCTGGATCTTCACCAAATTATAGTTATTGGACTGGAGGTACTCTCCCTATCCATGCCTCTTCTAAAATAAATATCGTTCATTTTTATGTGGAACAATATATTTGTTACTTAAGCATCTTACATAAAATGAATAAAGTTGAGGCGATACACATTTACTTTCCAGGATTACAAGATGTTATTCCTTGTAAAGATTACGGAAATTATTTATTTATAAGATCCGGCTCTTCTATTACATTTCTTCCTTATAGTAAGATGAAAACGAAAAACCCTTTCCTCGATACATTAAATGAAAATAGATTTATTATACAAAAAAGAAATATTGAAACGACACTCATTGCCGGAGATGGAGAGGAAACAATTCAATATTTACAAGTCGTCCCTTCACATTCCAAACTGAAATGGACAGACGGCAAAGTCGTCGGTGATTTACTTACAAAACATGGTGACGGTAACGCTGTTCTACATAGCGTTTTTCTTCTAGAGGGAAATAAATATGTTTTGCATGCTTCACATAACGAAGTGCTCTACAAAAGCATTCCTATACTACAAAAGATACTCTAAATTCCAAAAAAAGGTATGGCATTAAGCCACACCTTTTCACATTAAACAAAATTCCTCGCATCATTATTTCTTCCAAACTTATAAATAGCAATTAAGAAGAATGCAATTGCGAAAGCGAATAAAATTAAAATGTTTAAATACAACTCCGAGAATGGTATTCCTTGTTGTAGTTTCGATACTGTGTCTAACAACCAGCGCTGTGGAAGAAAATTAGCTACTTTTTGTACTGCACTTGGCATAATGTCATATGGGAAATAACAACCCGCTAGTAAGCATGTTGGTACAATGACCATGTTTTGCATCGCATTTGCCGATGCTGAGTTTTTCGAAAAAGCTACAAGGACTAATGATATTCCAATTGCGATTAATGCAAATAGCATTAGTACGCCCATCATCACTATGAAAGGCATATTGATATTCGTATGAAAAACATTCGTTAGGAATAGGATTGTAATCAAAATTTGTACTGTTAGTATTATCATATTTACCCCGACATTAGATAATATGAACTTCTTCCCATCTATCGGCGTTGATAATAGTCTAAAGTACGTTCTATTCTCTTTTTCTTTTAAAATATGACCTGATAAGTTCGCTGCTGAAAACAGCATAAACATAATAAGGTAACCCATCGTTTGATTTGTCATATCTTTATTTTTCGAAGTATCTTCTAGCGTCTCAGTTTTCATTTTAAATGAACTTTTTTGATACCCTGCGTACATATTGTCGAATGTACTTTGATCTGTTCCTGCTACTTTACTAATAGCTGCTATATTATCAATATAATTATATAAATATGATTTTATAAATCCTGTTACTTGATCACCTTTAATCGATGAAATTTCAATATGCTCTGGTTTCCCTTCTCGAACACTTTTTGAAAAACCAGAATCTAATGTAATAACTCCATCAAGTTTTTTGGAAGTGAGTTTATCTTCTACTTCAGACTCCTTAACCTTACTCACATTCACATGATTTAATCCTTCTAAAAACTTTATCGTATCATTTGCTATTGGCTCATTTTCTTTATTTACAATCCCGATATTTAACGTTCCTTGCCCTGCATTTCCGTATATCGAAAAGGAAATGAGCGTCCCTATTATCGGCAAGCTAATTATAATGAGTAAACTTTTTTTATTTTTCAAAAGCACAGATAACGTTTTTTGTATGAGCCATAAAATATCCTTCATGCTATAGCCCCTCCCGTCTACGTAATGCAATAATTGCAATTAATAAAAAGAGTGCTGAAATTCCAATGTTTAAAGAAATGACTGGTAGTGCTGCCCCTACATCATTTGCATAAATAATTTTCATAACAGCTGTATTTGCCCAAGTTAATGGCGATAAATTCGTAACGAAATTTTCTTCTACTACGAAATATGCACCTCCAAAAATAGAAGCTAATTGCACAACAACCATAATAATTGCCCTAGACGCTTCAGCTGTTTTCGTGATATATCCGATTCCTAAACCGAAGCTAATTGCTAGAAAGACTTGTGTTAATAAAATAAGAAATATGATTCCAAGATGGTCGCCCCAATTCGCTTGAAAAACAAATTTACTAAATAACATGACGAGTAATATGCACAGGGCATTTGCTACTAGGCTACCAAGTACTTTTCCAATGAATATTTCAGCTTTACTTATAGGTGCAGCAATGAGACGATCTCCTGTTTTACGTATTCGTTCTCCTCGAATTAAAGAACTCGCTCCCATCGCAGCATATAGTGCAATCATCGTTGTCATTACAACCGCATAGTAATCCATAGAACCTGGTTTTTTCGCAGCTTGTAAAGATGTTTCTTTTATATAATCATTATGATTTCCGTTTGAAATAACCGTACTAACCTTAGTAGGATCTACTTTTGCAACTTCGACCGCTACATTGTACTTATCAACAAATGTTGTAAGCATTCCTTCCACAATACTTCCCTCAATACTACTTTTGTCACTCCCATAAAATTTTGCACCATCTTTATTTAACTCTACATAAGCGGCATATTTATTTTGCTTCACTTCTTCTTTCCCATCTATACTGCCGGAAGCTTTTTTAAAATGAATACCTGATTTATCCACTTCTTTCGTAAATGCTTCAAATGATTGAGAAAACGTGCTACTCGCTTCATCTTTATATAGCACTTGTATATCTTTAATCGAATGACTATCACTATTAAATGCGTTGGTTAACGCTGTTCCTAACACAAGCATAAGCACAATCGGAAATGCTAACATAAAAACTAAAGTTCTTACGTCTCTGAAATCTCTTTTAATATGCATAATTGCAATATTGAAGATGTTCAATTGATGAACCTCCCTTTACCTTTTCTTCATTTACTTTTTATTTATCTCGTAAGTTTCTTCCCGTCAATGTAAGGAATACTGTTTCTAAGTTGGGAGCCTGCTCCTCTAATGAACGAATTTCAATATCATGATTGATACAGTGTTGAATGATTTTATTTAAATTATTTAATCCCGCATCAGAATTCACTTTAATTACGTTTTCTTCAATTTGAACTGCTTTCACACCGTTTATCTCTTTTAATTTTTCCACGTCTAAATTTTCCACCGACTTCACTTCAATCCAAATATCTTTCGTATCAGTAATAATCGATTTTAGTTGTTCTTTCGTACCTTCTGCAATCACTTTACCGTGATCTACAATCGCTATTTTCGTACAAATCTCTTCTACCTCTTCCATGTAGTGACTCGTATAAATAATAGTGCTTCCCATTTCATTTAACTTCCGGACAGACTGAAGAATATAGTTTCTTGACTGTGGATCAATTCCAACTGTCGGTTCATCCATAATAATTAACTTCGGTCTATGTGCAATTGCACAAGCAATATTCAATCTTCTTTTCATCCCGCCAGAAAAGTTTTTCGGATAACTTTTCTGTTTATCACTAAGTCCTACAAATTGAAGTGCTTCCTCTACTCTCGCTCTTAGTTCGGCCCCTCTTAATCCGTACAATCCAGCAAAGAATTTCACATTTTCATAGGCAGTTAGCTCTTCATAAATCGCAATATCTTGCGGAACAATACCGATATTCATTTTCGCAAATCGATTATGTTTCTTTATATTTTTTCCTAATATGCTAATTTCACCTTCATTACTTCTTAACAAACCAGCAATCATATTTATCGTTGTACTCTTACCAGCACCATTTGATCCTAAAAAGCCAAATATTTCTCCTTCTTTAATAGATAAAGACATATTATCAACTGCGATGAAATCACCAAATTTTTTCGTTAAATTTTTAATTTCTAATGTATTCATCATTTCACCCCTATTTCGGTTTCTCTGCTGTTATTATAAACAAAAAGAATGAACCTGCTCAGTGCAGAAATTCATTCTTTTCACATGAGAATATTCACTTTTTTCATATGAGATGGTTCATCTTCATCCCATTCTCTTATATCGGAAACAACATTGTCACTGAAAAACCACTTGTTCCATCTACAATAATTTTTCCGTTTACTGATGCTGTTCGCTCCTCCATCCCCATAATACCGAGACCTTTCTTAACAAAAGCTGCGCCTTTCCCGTTATCCTTCACTTGCACCTTAACCATCTTGTTAAGCACATGAATATCTATAGAAATAACTGTCGCATCAGCATATTTCATTGCATTTGTTAGTGCTTCTGTAACATTCTCACCGATAATTTTCCACTGAATGGGAGAAATCATATCTAAGTTCCCTTTGTATACAAAAGGAATATTCACATCATTCTTACCGGCAAATTCCTCTATGAATAATTTCATACGATGAATACCAATTTGCTCAGTTGGTGGCTTCATATTTTTTAATGTAATGCGAATACTTTCAATTCCATCTTTTGAAATGTGAATTGCATTTTGTAATAACTCCGCAGATTTTTCTTTATCTATTTCCATTAATCTTTTTGCTGCTTCCATTTGAATAAGTGCACCCGTCATCGAGTGACCAATTTTATCATGAATTTCTTGCGATAACCGATTTCTCTCTTCTAGCTTAAATGTGTATTCAGATTGTCTTATGTACTCTTTATTTTCATGTAAGCTTTTCGTAAGTCGTTGCATATCTTTTCGCATCTTATCATTTTGTGATTCAAGCTTTACTACACGCGATATATATCGATCTGCCATAGTTAAAACGAGAAAAGAAAATGCAACAATTAATCCATAAGTCATTCGAATACTTTCATCTGCAATCGTAATTGGGAGCATCATAACGACAAAGCGTGGCCAATTCTTTTCTATGTAATGGAATGTAATTTCGTATAAGTTCAAAGGTAAAAACAAAATAAAAAATGGATGAATCCTCCATGTAAATAACATAACTATGCCAATGGACATACAGATTAATATTTTTTTATACATATCTTTTTTAAATATAGAAATCATTACGTTTACAGAGAGGTAAATAAGTAATGTAAATATAACCCATGGTAAATTTGCTACATTTGCGTAAATATAACTAAACACAATATATAAAAAGACAATTAATTTACTTACAGTTAACCAAAACTCCATATCATTAATCTACTTTCCCTGTTAAGTAATAAATCGCAATTTGTGTGCGATGTTCAAGTCCAGTTTTCCCTAAAACTGACGTAATATAATTTGCAATTGTTCCCTCAGATATAAAAAGCTGTTTCGAAATTTCTTTATTTGAGAAACCTTTTGCAATTAATGCGATAATACTAAGCTCCCTTTCTGTGAAAAGGCTCTTATCAATTTTACATTCTTCCTCCTTACTTTCCATTAAATTAGACTTAATTTTATCGAGGACAACATCTTGCATAACAGTTTGACCGTTATATACTCCTTTTATCGCATCACGAATACGCTCCGGATCGTTATTTTTTAATAAATAACCTTTCGCTCCATTTTTTACTGCATCCAAAATATACTCATCATCATCAAACGTCGTTAAAATAAGCGGTTTTGTTTTCGTCTCTTCACAAATGAACTTCGTCGCCTCTACACCGTTCATATTTGGCATACGAACATCTAAAAGAGCAATATCAACTTCATGCTTTTTACAATATGCTACAGCTTCTTCCCCATCATTTACAGTATCTACCACTTCAAACTCTTCGTATGTATTTAAAATAATTTTCATGCCTTCTCTAATAAAAGAGTTATCATCCGCTATTAATATTTTAATTTTCATGTTTGTTAGTATGGCCCTTCCCCTACTAACATTCACATCCTTTCTTCCCGTAACATTTCCTACTTGCTCATTATATACTTCTCTTTACCATTTTTTCACACCTTTTTTCATCTAGCTCTCCTGCAAAAAATATATTATTCTTTTTTTACAATATGTGTAGGGTGACTTATCATTCTTTACGTCTATATAATAGAATGCGTCAAAAAGGAGGGAGAGACCGATTGAGGAAAAACAATTAATTGAAAAAGCAAAGCAAGGAAGCGAGCATGCTTTTCGTATCCTTGTACAAACATATCGTCATTATATTTTTCAAGTTATCTTTTCTATTTTAAGACATGAAGAAGATGCGAAAGATGTTACACAAGAAGTATTCGTAAAAATTCACACCTCTCTCCCAAATTATCAATTTCGCGGATTAAAAACGTGGATGGCACGTATTGCCACCAATCACGCTATTGATTATAAGAGAAAGAAAGCTAGAGAAAACGAAGAACTCTCCTTATGTAAAGAAACAGAGGAAAATATAAAATCCTCTCATAACATTGAAGCTTTACTATTGACGAAAGAGCAAAAATTACTCATTGCTCAAAAACTGAGAGAACTTCCCGAAAATTACCGTGACGTCGTTCTCGCACATTACTTAGAAGAAAAAAGTTATCAAGAAATTGCTTTACAGGAAAACATCGAAGTAAAAACAGTCGAAATGAAACTGTATCGGGCACGAAAATGGATTAAAAAACATTGGAAGGAGGAAGAGTTTCTATGATGCATTATTCAAAAGAAGATTGGCGCAATTATACATTAGATTTTATAGAAAGCAATGAACGTGAATCTATGGAAGAACATCTTTATGAATGTGATGATTGTTTAGCACTTTATATGGAAAGTATTGATGAACAACATGAAAACCTTCCAATGATAAATGATGATTCATTTACGAACGAAGTTATGACGCAAATTAATTTTGAAACACTACAGTCTAATAAAAATATAAAAACAAACTCACTAAAGCGCACAATCATTCACTACATAATTGCGACTGCGGCTACAATTATTTTTATGGTAAGTGGTTTATTCCAATATATTTTTACAGCGACATCAAATTTCGAGAAATCTTCAAAACATAACGAGTCTTCTATTTCACAACAAATTGTAAACAAATCGGTAGACACATCCAAAAAGGACGGAGGTTCAAAGCATGAATAAAAATCCCTTTTTAGCACTTGTATTAGGGCTAATTCCTGGGCTTGGACATTTATACTTAAAAAAGCTAGGACGGTTTATTTTATATAGCGGAGGATCTTTATTTCTATTCTCCTTTGCAGTATTTTGTACAATAGTAGTAAGAGAACGTGATATTGCTTTTCTTTCTCTATTTTTACTAGCCGTTCTATGGGCAATTAACTTACTAGATTTAGTTATCACCATTATAAAACAAACGAAAAAACAAGAAGCTGGAGAATTGATAAATTCCTCTAAAGAGAGCGAACGATTTTATATCATTCTCCTATCTATCATCCCTGGACTTGGCCATTTCCAATTAGGACTTATGCAACGCGGTCTTACGTTTTTAGTCGCTTGCGCTGGCTTAGGCAGCATGATTATATTTGTGACTTTATTAACATCTCAAGGAAGTTTCCTTATCTTCCTTATTACGTTACCTGTTTTATGGATTTATAATTTCTTTGACGTTGTTCAGCAACTACAGAAAAAAGAACGCGACGAGCAATTAATTGACCGTACTATTTTCGAAGATTTTGAAGAACATCAAGAGCAGGGAAAGAAAAGTAAAACATTTGCTTCTATTTTAGCGATGTTCCCTGGAGCAGGTCATATGTATTTAGGCTTACAACGCCGTGGTCTTCAGCTTATGGCAGCCTTCTTACTATCTATTTATTTACTCGACTTATTAAGACTTTCTGCATTTTTGTTTTTAGTACCAATCATTTGGTTCTATAGCTTTTTTGATGCGTTACAGCAAACAGCAAAATACGGAAAAGAACGAGTTCAAGACGAACCCATTATCGATTATTTTATAAATCATCAAAGATGGATCGGTATCGGATTAATTACACTCGGTGGTTATTATTTATTAAATCAAACAGTCCTTCCTATTTTGAATGATTATTTTGCAACTATATTTAATATTCATCTTAGTGAACTATATTATCGCTATTTCCAAACATCTATCGTTGCGCTCCTTTTAATTGGCGGCGGCTTTAAATTGTTACTTGGAAATAAAGAAAACAAAGGTGGGACAAGCGAATGAGGACTTGGCGTGTTGGAACATTCTCAATGGGGCTTTCTATTATATCGTTAGGATGCTTTTTACTATTTTCAGTCGTAAAAGGAATTCAAGTATTAGATACACTAACTGCATGGTGGCCAGTTTTACTTATCATACTTGGAGCCGAAGTTTTACTATACCTTCTATTTTCTAAGAAGGAACAATCATTTATTAAATATGATATTTTTAGTATTTTCTTTATCGGCGTTTTAGGAAGCGTCGGAATTGCTTTTTACTGTTTATTATCAACTGGATTACTAGAAGAAGTTCGTCACTCTATTAACACAACGAGGCAAACGAGTAATATTCCAGACGGACAATTTGATATACCTGAATCTATCAAAAAAATCGTAGTAGATGCAGGACATCAACCTCTAACGATAGAGGGAAATAATACAAATCAAATTCATCTTTTGGGAACTTATGAAATGACAACGAAAGCAAATGAAAAACTCAATTTAAAACGAGATGATTTCCTTTCAGTTCAAACGGCTGGAGAAACGATGTATATCACTTTAAAATCATTACCTGTTCAGCATACGTTATTTAATTCAGCACCACAGGTGAAACCAACGCTTGTTCTTCCACAAAATAAAAATGTGGAAATCCGTGCTTCAAATAACGAACTATCTCTTTATCCAGGTCAATTACAAAATAATTGGTTTGTACAGGAAAGCTCAAGAGTGTCTGTCCATCTTGCAAAAGAAAGTGATGTATCTTTAACAGCAGTAACGAATCAAAAAGAAACACATGGAAGTACACCTTGGGAACAAGTAGAAGATTTAACGAAAAACGAAAATACTTCTTCAGAAGAACATCCAGAATTAAACAGCCAAGAACATTGGTATAAAAATTCGATTAAAACTGGAAATGGGACGTACAAGTTAAATATTGAGAAAGCTTATAATTTGAATATGAGTGTTCTCGAAAAATAAAAAACCTTCCGCAATTGCGGAAGGTTTTTCTCATATAATCGCTTTAATTCCTTCTAACACTAATCCAATCATAAATCCGCAAACAGCCCCGTTTACTCGGATCCACTGTAAATCTTTACCGACGTTATTTTCAATCATTTCGATTAACGTCTTATCATCTAACTTATCAAGGTTTTCTTGTACAAGCTTACCAATTTTCGAATGGTTCTTCTCAACAAGACTTACAACTTGTTTTTGTAACCAATCTTCTATTTTTTGAACTGTCTGTTCATCTTCTTTTATTTTATTCATTTGTTTTTGTAAAAATGGAATAACATATTTATCAGCAAATTCTTCATTATTTACAAAAGCAACTGCTCTTTGCTGTACTTGCTCTAGCATCTCTTTTATTTTGTCAGTAGCATTCCAATTGGCAATCCATTTTTCTTTCCAATTTTCTAATTCTTGTAGTAACGCTTCATTTTCTTTTACATTTATAATTTCTTGACGAATTTTCGCTAATATAAGTTGTCTCGTGCTATTATCTGCATCTTGTAAGCTGTTAATATTGCTAATAATAAACTTCTGCAAAATGCCGCCAATTTTATCTTCATCTACAATATTCATAAACGATTTCAATGTAAACTGTAAGAATCCATCTACTTTTATATTTTCCATCGCCTTCATACCTAAACTTCCAAGCTGGTAGCGTGCTTCATCTTGTGCTGTCCAATCTTTCACTTTTACTAAAATGTAATCAAGTGTCTTCTCATCATATTCTTGCACAACTAATTGATCAACAAGCACTTGTAAGATGTTACTTGTATTAATTGTATGTAAATACGTCTTTAATTCTTTTTCAATAATAACCGCTAATTTTTCTGTATCGATTGAAACAATCGCCTTCTCAGCAATCGTTACAATGCCTTTTTTCACAGCATCAGACTGTATTTCTCTCTCTGCAATTTGTAGCACCATTTGTGCTAGCTGCATTTCTTTTACTTTATTCGTAATACTTTCTTTCGTTAGCCACTCATTTTCTAACGTATTGATGAGCCCTTTCGTTACTCGTTTACGGTTTTTAGGTAACAAAGCTGTATGCGGAATTGGAATTCCCATCGGGTGACGGAATAATGCTGTAACTGCGAACCAATCTGCAAGCCCGCCAACTAACCCAGCTTCAAATCCCCCTTGTATAATCTCTCCAGCTATCGTTCCTTGAAAAGGGATAGAAGCCGCAAAGCCTACACCCATAACCCCAAGCGAAATACCCGCTATATATTTAGTCTGTAATGACATCGTATACACATCCTCTTATTATGTAAAATAAAGCTTTTTGTTGTATTTATTCAATATTAGTTATCCTTTATATATACTATAAAGAACTATTGTGAAAATAACAAAGATTTTTATGTACATGAAAAAATGAGGCTACAACTAGCCTCATTTTTCTTATACCGTTAATTCCAAACCTTTCCTATAATATTCATTCATTACATCTTTTGGAACCATACTTCCACCCGTTCCCCACACAATATGAGTACCTTTTTTCACCTTCTCTGTTAACTGTTGCTTTTGTAAATACTCATCTTCTTTACATACTTTCACTGGCCCTATCATACCTGCTAGTGCAGAAGGCTCTAAATAAATATTCTCCGTATCAGCTAGTTCTTTTAACAATCTATATAACTCTTCATCGCTTACTGTGTAATTCCCACTCAAAAATGGTTCCATCGTTTTCCCGACAAATCCAGACGGTCTTCCTACCGCTAGTCCGTCCGCGTCTGTTACATTATCAATTCCGATATCTTGAACGGCAATTTTGTCATGAAGGCCTGTCATTAAGCCGAGTAACATACATGGAGAGTGCGTAGGCTCTGCAAAGAAACAATGAACATTGTCTTTATACAATAACTTTAAACCGAATGCTACTCCACCCGGTCCTCCTCCTACTCCGCACGGAAGGTAAACAAATAAAGGATGGTCTTTATCTACTACAACCTCTAACTCTTCTAATTGCTTTTGTAATCGTGATGCTGCTACTGCGTATCCTAAAAATAAATCATGTGAGTTTTCATCGTCTACAAAATAACAGCTAGGATCCGCATCCGCTTGTCTTCTTCCTTCTTCTACTGCTTTACTATAATCATCTTCATATTCAATAACGTTTACACCTTTACTTCTTAATAAATCTTTCTTCCATTCTTTTGCGTCTGCTGACATATGAACAGTTACATTAAAACCTAGATTCGCACTCATAATCCCTATGCTAAGTCCTAAATTCCCTGTAGAACCTACTGCAATTGAATGTTTGGCAAAAAACTCTCTACATGTATCACTATCTAAAATGGAATAATCATCTTCTTCTGTTAACATACCGTGCTGCAATGCTAGTTGTTCAGCATGTTTCAACACTTCATAAATGCCGCCCCTAGCTTTAATTGATCCTGATATCGGAAGATGACTATCACATTTTAATAATAATTCTCCTAAAATAGGTTGCTTGTAAGTTGTCTCTAAAGCTTCTTTCATAGAAGGTATTTTTACTAAAGGTGATTCGATTATGCCGTTCGTCCCTTTCGTTTCAGGAAAAACTTTCGCAATATATGGTGCAAAACGCTTTAATCTCTCTTCCGCATCTTTTACATTCTCTTCATTAAGTGGTGAATCTTTTATTGCCCTTTCATACTTTTCTATGTGTGGGTTTATCCAAAATACTTCTTCTGTTGCAATAAGTTTATTCACTAATGGGTATTCTGCTTGTAATGCCCCTATTTCTTTCATTTTGTTTCCTCCTTATATCCTTGTAGCTCACCATATAATAAATTATAATTAAATTAATTTTAATATAGTTTAACACAAATCGTTCACTTTAGTTAATTTTAATTTAATTTATTTAAATATAATTTAATAACCCTTAAGGAGATTTTCATTATGGAAAATATAGATATTGGTAAAAAAATTGAAAAACAAAGAAAAGAAAAAGGTTTAACTAGTAAAGAACTAGCAAAGATGGCCAATATTACACCATCTATGTTAAGTCAAATTGAACGTGGGTCCGCTAACCCTTCTATTCAAACATTAAAAGTGCTTGCTAAAGCTCTTGATGTGCCAACATTTAGCTTTTTACTTGAAGATACAAATACAGACGATTTAATTGTACGTTCCCATAAACGAAAGAAAATGATTATCGATAATTTATCATATGAAATGCTTTCACCTGATTTCACTGGAAATTTAGCAACAGCAATTATGACCGTCCCGCCTAATACAGCTTCATCAGAAAATCTGCTAGAACATAAAGGAGAAGAATTAGCATTTGTCTTAGAAGGGAAAATCACATTATATTTAAATGAGGAAGAATACGTATTAGAAACTGGTGACAGTGTAAAAATACCTGCTTATTTAAAGCATAAATGGGTGAATCATTTTGAGAAAAATGCGGTAGTCTTATTTTCTGTTACTCCGCCGATTTTTTAATATATGTAATAAAAAAATAGCCATGTACGGGGAATATCCGTTAATGGCTATTTTTTATTTTTTAGGCACCAACAAAATCCCTAAACTAATAATACAAAAGCTCATTATTTGCTGTGCTGATAGACCAAACAGAACCGAATTTTGTTCACTAACAAGCGAAATAATAATATGAGCAAACCCCTCAACAATTAGAAAAATACTTATATTCCTTCCATTTCCGAGCCTTTCATTTTTCATCCATAACAAGCCCATTATACAAAGAGCAAGGATGATCTCGTATACGAAAATAGGGTGATATAATAGTTTAGATTCATATATTTTCATTCCCCATGGTAGTGTCGTTTGTGCACCTACTTCATGATGAAATAGAAAATAAAAGATAATGCTCACACACAATCCAAAAGGCAGTACATCAAGTAAAATACGAAGCGAAAATTCTTCCTTTTTACTTTTCCAAACAATGTATACACTAGCAATTACGCATCCTACTACAATATGTTGCATACTTCCAACAGCTAATATTGCTTGCACTGGCGATCCAAAAGCCCATACAGGATTTAAAATTGCTGGTGCAAACTTCCATACAAATACGATGATAAGAAACGCATTTGTTACGGCATCCATCATTTTTTCATATGATACATTTTGATGCCTCATCTTTCGTTTCATCAACATAAATCCAAATAGACTTCCAATTATAAGAGATACGGGTTGTAATCTCACGATCCACTCCATCATCACGAAATCCCCTTTTAGCTCTCAATCAATTTCTTAAATTTCTTTTCTAATTGATCTGGTGGCAATACACCTCGTACATGATCTACTATAATTCCATCCTTATTAACAAAAAATGTCGTCGGTAAAGAGAATACTTTATAATCTAGTCCAGCTACTCCGTCCATATCTAGTAGAACCGGAAACTCAAATCCATAGCGATTAGCAAATGCGCTTGCTTCTTGTACTGGGTCACTAACAGTTGCATTCACCGCAAAAATTTCAACATCCTTTTTATATTTATCATACATATGAACTAAGTCAGGTGCCTCCATTTCACACGGCCCACACCATGATGCCCAAAAATTAATAATATATGGTTTTCCCTTGGCATCATTTAACGACTGCAACTTTCCGTCTAATCCTTTTAATGTGATGCCAGGTGCTTTAAAACCTACTTGTGGTAATACTTCTTTCTCTTGTAACTCTGCTTGCTTTGCTTTTCTTTCCTTTTCTTCTTTCTTTGAATTATAAAAGTTAACCCCCGCCCAAGCGAGAGCACCTACTAGTATAATAGCAATTAGTTTCTTCACTTTTCTTCCTCCTCATTTTTAAAAACCTGTAAATCCACCGAATAGACGAATAAAGAATGCTGTAATTTTCGTCATTTGATTTGTATACAATAAAATACCTGTTACAATCATCATTCCACCGCCAATTTTCATCATGACATTGGCATATGTAACAATCCATTTTACCTTCCCAATAAAGAATGCCATCACGAAAAATGGAACCGCAAACCCAAGAGTATACGCTGTAATATAAAGAAGCGCCCCTTCAGGATTCGTCGCGCCAAGCATGAGTACAGCTGAAAATATCGGTCCAACACATGGCGTCCAACCTGCTGCATATGTCATACCGACTAAAATCGAGCGAATATATCCAGTCGATTTACTTCTATACTGCACCTTTTTCTCTGCCATAAGCCACTTAGGCTGAAACAAGCCCGTCATAAATAGCCCCATTAAAACAATAAAAATCCCACCAATTTGTTGAATCAATTTTTGGTTAGATGAAAATGTTATTCCAATCCAACTTACCGATAAACCTAACGCGTAAAATATAACCGAAAATCCGATCATAAAAAATACTGTATGTATAATCGCTGATTTTTGCATAATCCCACGATTTTCTTTTAAATCTTGAATAGACACACCTGTAATATAAGATAAATAAGATGGATATAGCGGTAAAGAGCACGGTGATATAAATGACAATACTCCCGCCCCAGCCACAAGCCAAATTGTTAAATCTGCTGCATTCATTTTATTCCCCCTAAAACACTACAATGAGTAGTGTTTATTCTTAAAAAAAGAGGCTATATGCACTCTCCGACAATAAGTACAACCGACATACAGAATAAACCTACTGTTACATATACCGAATTCGTATGTAACGGAATAGTAAGCTTAACAACCTTTTCATTTAACACTTGCTCGATTCGTAAATTTATTGCTGTTTTTGCAAATGAAGCTGTAACACATCGATTTTCCATTGTCTTTATTTTAATTAATTTTAATAACGCGCTACCTAACTCAAATGAAGATTCCATTTTTTGCATCGCATATTTATCAGCAGCTAGCTCCTGATACGTATGATATCGCTGTAACAACCCTTTTAATATCGGTATGTACATCATTCCTTCTGCTAATAGCGTAAAACAAAATAATTTTAGCGGATCCCAATTCTTTTGATGATATTCTTCATGGAAAATAATCGCATCAATTTCTTCATTTGAAAATGTTTGAAGCAACCCTTCCGACATGACAACTTTCGGACGAAATAGCCCAATTGTAAATGCCGCAACTTCCGTAGTCGGCAATATATATATTTGTTTTCTTTTTCGGACGAAAGGGATAAGTACTTTTTGTAATTTTTTACTATAGAAAAATTGTCGCCAAATTCTTTTGCACACGATTAATACAGTAAGTAATAATAATCCAGCGATTATAATACGAATCAGCGATAATTCTTTCATATGTTTTTCTAACTGGAACAAGCAAAAATTTGAAAGAAGGAACATCTTATTTTGAAACAGAAATGGATATGTAACGTAATACACTAACATACTGAAAAAGAGGATACTAACAATTACTGCTAACAATACGATTTTACGCATTTGCCATTTCATTTCATTAATCCTCTCTTTTTAACTGACTCAATTTGTCTTCTAACTTTTTTATTAAAGTCGGATCAGCCTGCTCTAACTCATCTAACATATGATTTACAACTAAATCTCCAAATTCCCCCATCAATTCCTGTGTCATTTTCTTCGTTTGATTGGATAAGAATTCTTCTTTTGTTTGTACAGCACGATATATACCACTTCTTTTCACAGTCTGTTTTTCTAAGTGTAATTTCTCTACTAACCTGTTCATAACTGTCATAACAGTGTTAAAATTCACAGGTGATTCTTCACTTAATTTCTGCTGCACTTCTTTAATAGTAATACCATCGCTAGACCAAACAATCTCCATAATTTTCGCTTCAAGCGGTCCAAAGAAATGATTTAACCCGTGCTCATTTAACTTATAGTTTTGAGTAAACATTGTACAACTCCTTTCACACTACGAATTGTAGTATAAATTAAATGAAAGGTCAAACGTAAATGATATATATGAAAATTAACTACCCATAAATACATAGGCTATTCCATTCATTTTAAACCTAATTTTTCTCCAAATGTATCAAAAAGATACTGCTCTAATATTTGTACACTAAACTTCTCATTACGTCCAAGTGCAAATAATTCCCGATCTTTCGCTACGATAGTATCTAACGGAATAGCTACATTATCCACTATTTTTGTAATTTCAATTATATTACTTTTTACATTTACTTCTGTTTTAAATTCAACGTTTTCTAACACTATATGTGAACGTCTTCCTGATGCAAAAAAAGTAAAATTAGGATTTTTAACAACGCCAATTTCAGTCTCTAACGCATATAAATAGTGAAAAATTACATCTCTGTGTCCATCTTTTATTATTTTTTCATCCTTCTCATCGTCTAAGTATTCTTTCAGCTTCGTTGTAAATTCAAATCGAAAATCCACTTTTTTCACGCTCCTTCTTTGTATTTCATATTAAATAAATATATTGAAATAATTTTAACATATTGTAATACAACTTCCTATTAAAAGTAAAAACTGTTTTAAAAAATCGCTATTATTTCCGATACCCTTTTAAAATATAAGTATAAATTCAATATGAATCAATGCGTCATTATATCTATTTAAACATATTTTTTCCATATTTTGAAACATTAGTATGAAATATTATATATCAATGTATGGTCTCTAATGCATTGGTATATATAGTCAGTAGTTTCTTTACTATTCCGATATACTTAAGCTACATTTTCTAATTATTGATTACATTACGGAAGGAATGTAACTCTCTTCTATCGAATTTTTATATAACAAAAATAATTAGGTGGTGCTTTACTATGAAATTAGCTGTCATTGGTGACGGTGATTTACAAGATTCAAATCACTTGCCTATTAATGAACGCCTTATAGAATTAACAAATAAACAGTACCCAAAAATATTGTTTATTCCAACGGCTAGTCATGATGATGAAAGCTATATAAAATTATTTTTAGACACGTTTGAAAAACAATTACATTGTGAAGTACAAATTTTACGCATTACAACAGATTCACCTTCTAAGTATGAAATAGACGAGATGATTCATTCAGCCGATTTAATTTATCTAGGTGGCGGGAACTATATTCACATGCTTACGCAATGGAAAGAACATAGACTCGATGAAAAATTATTATTGGCTCTGCAACAAGGAACACTTATTGCTGGTTATAGCGCTGGTGCTATGTGTTGGTTCACGTCTAGTATCCGATCAGATTATGAGGGTTCTGGTTATATAGAGAGTAACGGTTGGGGAATTGTTAATAAAAGATTCTGTCCACATTATAATCAATTAAACAGAATGAACGCCTTCCATTCCTTTTTACAAAATCATCAAGGGAATATAGAAGGAATTGCACTGGAGGATAATTGCGCTTTATATATTACAGAGGAATCCTTTGAGATTATCGGTGAATCGGAAAAAGCATGGGAGTTTTATATGAGTGATAAAACACTCATTAGACAACATTTTGATATAACTTTAAAAAGCTATTTGTAAACCTGCACTTACGAAAAAATGTCCCTAAGTCTAATAACTTAGGGACATTTTTCTATTTAACTAACTAATCGTGTAATTCGTTTCTTTTGCCATGAAAGCTTATAATATGCATACTGCAATAGTAAGCTGACAATAAATGCTGCTGGATACCCGATCCAAATGCCTTCTATTCCAAGACTTGTATGGTAAGAAAGATAATATGCTACGGGTACTTCTACAAGCCAAATTGAAACAACTCCAATAACAGTTGGCCAAAGTACTGTACCGCTCGCTCGCATTGTCGCACTAATAATTTGTGCATGACCGAAAATTAAATAACTCCATAACGTAATCATAACTAAGCTATGAGCAATTTCAATTGTAGTTTGACTCGTTAAAAATAGTGATAAAATGTCTCTTGAGAATAAGTAAATAAGAGATATTAACACACCACCGATGACGTAGTTCATAATAATTCCGGCCTTCACAACTTTTTGCAATCTATCAAATTGATTCGCACCAATCGATTGTGCCGCAAAAATAGAAACTGTAATACCAAGGCTAACTGCTGGCATTTGTACATAACTTGCAACTTGATTCACAACGCCGTAAGCAGCTGTTGCATCCGAACCGTAACGATTTACAAATGCGATTACGGCAATTTCAGATAATGAAACTAATATCATATTAATACTCGCTGGAATACCGAGCCTTAGTAATAGCTTTAATAACTCCCCATCCATTCGAAGGTATTTTCTAACCGTTCCATCTAGTTGTAATGGGTGATTTTTCTTCTTTAAATACACAAGCATGACAATAAACGTAATAACTGTAGATATAACAGAGGCATAGGCTGCTCCATACACATCTAATTTCGGAGCCCCTAACCATCCAAAAATAAGAACTGGTAATAAAATCATATTTAGCCCTGTACTTACAATTAAAAAGTAAAATGGCGTTTTAGAATCTCCTGTACCTCTCATAAATGTTGTATATGCGAAATATAAAAATAATACTGGCATCGATATAAATAAAATCCGTGCATAATGTACACTTATTTCAATGATATTTTCTGGCGTTCCCATTAGACGCATAATATCCATCGCAAAAATACTGCCTATTATCGCCAACACAACTCCAATAATAAAGGTAAATGTCAGCGTCGTACCAACGATAGCTTTTAAACGATCTTCGTTTTTAGCACCAAACGCCTGACCAATTAAAATAGAGCTTCCTGAACCTATACCAATTACAAATGAAACGAGCAAGAAAAATAATGGGAAGAATGCTGATATAGCCGCTAAATCATTAACTCCAAGCCATCTTCCTACTACTACCATACCAAATAATTGTCCAACCGATTGTAGTACATTACTTAATAATAACGGTACTAAAAACATCGACATCGATTTCCAAATCGGTTTACTCTCACTTTCCAACTTATGTGACTCCGCACCTTCTTTATTGTTATCTGCAGGTGGTTTCAAATGTCATTTCTCCTTTTATAAAAAATCTATTTTCAATCTCTATCTCTTTGTATAGTTGTTATAATACTGTGCTTCTATTCATTTTCTTTTCGTATGATTATAACTTCACCCAATATTGACTTCCATCGGCTGTTCGATCTAAAAATCCATATTCGATTAAATATCTTCTTAAAGTTACGAAATCAGGGTATACATTTTCTATCACTGTATTTACTTCTTTTTCAGTATACTTTTTATTACTATCAAACTTCTTCACTAAATGGCGCAATATAATTAATTTACGCTTTTGTTTCTTCGGAAATTTAGAGAGAGGTCCATCCAATCCTTCTGGAAAATGAGCTTTTAATACTTCATTATTTTCTTCTTCCGTAATATTGTATCGATCATCCACCATCGTTGCTGTTCTATGAATTGGCACAAATTTCGTTTGTACTTTTGATTTTTCTTCTGATAATTCCATTAGCGCTAAAAATACTTTTGCTTGCTTCATTTTCTCTCGCAGTGTAAATCGATGATTACGAATTGTTGATGTACTCCCGCCATCCAACTCTTTTACAATTTCTTTATCATTCAGTCCCGTATAGAAAAACTGAACCATTTTCTTTTGTAAATCCGTTAATCCAGTAAATTTCTTATCCATATTTAGCAAATAATCAAACATAGACGTATGCTCATTTTGAATATGCAATTGGACGAACTTCTCTGCTTCATACAAAACTTGATTATCTTGATAAATAACACCTTTAATAAATGTTTCACCACAAGCTAAGCAAATGTACCCCTCTTTTTCTTCATCAAACACATACCCTTTCTTTAATTCCTCTATTGACGCATCCCAAAACTTCTCTGAAATATCGCTCATACTAAACACTCCTTCAAAATGTTTATTTAAAAACCAAACAAATCACTATATCGTTTATTATCACTTCATCATCTTATCACAACACAAACAAACATTTCAACGTTTCGTTTGCCCATTTTATAAACTTTTATAAAAACATCTATCGAAAGGATTTAATACAACGAAAAGCGAATATGTTTATACAAATTCATTTTATAGGATGTAAAATAGAACATGAATATTCTTCAAGACCTATGGTTTACCGTTAAGTAAATTGCAAAGAATACATATGCGATTAGTGAATATGAAACCGGTATTCACTCATTCCAAAACTTCAGTATTCAATTTTAACTACAAAAAAGATGTTTCCGTATAAGAAAACACCTTTTACTTTTTATCCCGCTATTTACCGGGCAGTAAGCCTCCCACTGATTAACGTTTCACTTTATATATTCTATTTACAGTCTCTACTAAAACCTTACTTGCTTGTACAAATGTATGCTTTCGATTTCTATCTTCAACAAATTTATTAGCACAACTACTCATAATCATCATACAACTAATTATGACTAACGCTATCTTTCTATTCTTGTAAGTCACTTTATGCCACTCCACTATTACAAAACTTCTTTTGAATTTATCCCATCAAGAAATTTTACATGAATAATAAAACGTATGAATATGCAATTCTGCATATTCATACGTTTTATCACAATGTTATGATTTAATTTAGTTAAAGGACAAGTATACTGAGGTGACTAACTTGAAGTTTAAAGCGAAAAAAAATCCATTCCACGTCATTTTCATTACATTATTTATAATTATTTTTTTCATTTCACTATTCTTCCAAAATGAAAATTCTATTTTTTTCACCCTCATGATGCTATTAAACATCGTGAATCTTTCTTCATTCTATTTCTCTCACTACAACATAACGGAATCATCTCTTGTTGTAAAACACGGTTTCATTTTTCATACTGAAATTCCATTTGAAGATATTCGTCACGTTAAATACTCTGGTAAAAAACTTCATTCAAAAAAATGGACTAGACAACAATTAGAAATCCATTACAATTTATTTGACTCAGTGACCACTTTCGTACCACTAGAAGAAGAAAAATTCATTTCACTCTTAAAAGAGAACTGCCCACAGATGAAAGTAATGAATACGCCTGCTAACAAATAATATATTTTGAAGCTTGTAGTATTGCAAGTAGATGAAACATAAAAATGAACATCAAAAAAGCCAAGATTCTATACTAAGAACCTTGGCTTTCTCTATTACTCTTTTGGAGCAATCATTTTCTTTGGATCTACAATTTCATCAAATTGCTCTTCTGTTAGTAGCCCAGATTGCAATGCTGCTTCTTTTAAAGTTAACCCTTCTTTATGAGCATGCTTCGCAATTTTCGCTGCATTTTCATATCCGATATGTGGGTTTAGCGCTGTTACAAGCATTAGTGAACGATTCACATTTTCATTAATTACTTCTTCATCTGCTTCAATACCAACTGCACAATTGTCATTAAACGAAACAATTGCATCCGCTAATAAGTGAGCTGATTGTAAGAAGTTATAGGCAATAACAGGTTTAAATACATTTAACTCAAAGTTACCTTGGCTCGCAGCAAATCCGATTGTTGCATCATTCCCCATCACTTGCGCTACAACCATCGTTAATGCTTCACTTTGCGTTGGATTTACTTTCCCTGGCATAATAGAGCTTCCCGGTTCATTTGCTGGAATAATAATTTCTCCAAGACCACTACGTGGACCACTTGCAAGCCAACGTACATCGTTAGCGATCTTCATTAAATCTGCAGCTAATGCTTTTAATGCACCGTGAGTATATACAACTTCATCATGGCTCGTTAATGCATGGAACTTATTTGGTGCAGAAACAAATTGTTTACCTGTAAATTGACTAATTTCCTCTGATACCATCTCACCAAATTTAGGATGAGCATTGATACCTGTTCCAACCGCAGTTCCACCAATTGCTAACTCTTTCATATATGTATTACTCTCTGCAATCATACGCTCTGTTTTTTCAAGCATACGGTGCCATCCGCTAATTTCTTGCCCTAAAGTTAACGGCGTTGCATCTTGTAAATGTGTACGACCAATTTTTATAATATGTTCAAATGCAGTTACTTTTTCTGCTAAAGTTTCTTTTAATTTCGTAATTGCTGGTAATACGTGATTTTCTACTGCGATTACACAAGCTACATGAAGCGCCGTTGGAAATGTATCATTTGAACTTTGTGACATGTTCACATCATCATTCGGATGAATATGTACCTCAGATCCCTTCTCTTTCAAAATTTGATTCCCACGATTTGCAATTACTTCATTCACATTCATGTTTGACTGTGTACCACTACCTGTTTGCCATACGACAAGCGGAAAATGTTCATTCCATTTCCCTGCAATGACTTCGTCAGCTGCTGCAACAATTGCTTCTGCTTTTTCTTCTGATAGCTTTCCTAATTTTTGATTGGTAAGTGCTGCACTCTTCTTTAAAATTGCAAATGCTTTTACAATTTCAAGCGGCATTTGCTCTGTTCCAATTGGAAAGTTTTCTTTACTACGTTGTGTTTGTGCTGCCCATAATTTATCAGCTGGAACTTTTATTTCTCCTAATGTATCTCTTTCAATTCTGTACTCCATGTTTTCATCCCCTTGAAAATATAATACCTACATCTCTTATAATAACAGACTTTCTCTTAAATGATAAGAATTCTCACTCTTATATATAGATATTCTATATTTATTTTAAAAAATTCCTCTTGACCTAAACTTAAGTTTAGGCTGTATCCTTTCCATTGTAACCTACTATAACACTACTGGAGGAATTCAATATGAAAAAATATGCTTTTATAACAGGTGCAAATAAAGGAATTGGATATGAACTTGTTCGTCAATTAGCAGAAAAAGATTATCACGTATTTTTAGGTGCTCGCAATGAACAACTTGGACAACAAGCCGTAGAATCTTTAAATGTTTCAAACGTTTCCTATATTCAAGTAGATATTTCAAATTCACAATCCATTCAAGAAGCAACAAAGAAAATTTACGAAACGACTGACCACTTACATTTATTAATTAATAACGCAGGCATAGCGCTAGACTTCAATATACTACCTAGTGAATTAAATATTGAAACTTTACGCCAAGGATTTGAAGTTAATTTTTTTGGAACTTTCCAAATGATGCAAGCCTTTTTACCATTATTAAAGAATTCGAGCAACAGTAAAATACTAAATGTAACAACTGACATGGCCTCACTAACAATGTTTGCTAATGGTGAAACACATCCAATTAATACACTAGGATATAATTCTTCCAAAACAGCTATTAATGCTTTAACATTAGCTTTTAGTAAAGAATTTGCCACTAACGGTCCAGAAGTATTTGGGGTAACTCCTGGTTTTACAACTACGGATCTTAATGGAAATTCCCCCGGTGGCCATACAACCACTGAAAGTGCTAAAATTATTATTAAATATGCATTAAGTGAAACAAACTATAATGGTAAAATACTTAACAAAGATGGCATTATACCTTGGTAATAAAAGGATGAATGATATGTATTATACAATTGGGCAAGTCGCCAAAATGCAACATTTAACTATTTCTCAAATACGTTATTACGATAAACAAGGACTGTTTCCTTTTCTGCAAAGAAACGAAAAAGGAGATCGAGTTTTTGATGAAGAAGCACTGAAATATTTAGAAATGATTTTGTGTTTAAAAAACACCAGTATGCCAATTCAAAAAATAAAACAATTTATCGACTGGTCTATGGAAGGAGAATCTACCATCCTTCAAAGGTTAGAATTAATGAAACAACAGGAGACCAATGTCTTACAGCTCATGCAAGACACTGAAAAAAACTTAAAAAAGATACAACAAAAAATTGCTAAATATGAGAATGAAATTACTTTAGCAAATGCTATTAAAAAATAAAAAAATCACCTTCTACATATTGTAGAAGGTGATTTTTATTTTATGATGCTTGCTTTCCTTTATCTGCATCATCTACATACCAGATGAATTTGCCTGTATATCCGTAAATAACTGCTAAAATTAACGATACGAAGCTTAACCACATAAACGGAACGTATGAGAACGTTGCTACACCTAAAATACCAGCCATAAAAATACCATTATCAGACCATGGAACCATACCTGAAGTTAACGTTCCACCTACTTCTGAGTTACGCGCTAATACACGACGGTCTATTTTTAATTTATCATAGCTATCTTCCATAATTTTTGGTGTTAAAATTAGTGATACATACATCGCACAACCAAATATATTAGCTAAGAATGCCACGATTAATGTAGACAATGTTACATTACCTGCAGAATTTAATTTCTTCTCAAATTTTGATACGATTACTTTTAAAACACCTAGTTTTTCAAGTAATCCACCAAATCCTAAACCGAAAATAATAACGGCTACTGAGCCAAGCATGCCGTTAATTCCACCACGGTTTAATAACTTGTCAACAAACTCAACACCAGATTGAATTGAGAATCCGTTATAAGCTGTTCCAATCGCCTCTCCAAAGTTCATCCCTTGGAAAAGAGTTGCCCAAATTGCACCAATTAAAGCTCCCATTGCAATTGTTGGCATAGACGGTTTCTTCATCGCTAATAGAACGATAACAATGACCGCCGGAACAAGCATCCATATTTTAATATCAAATTGCTTTAATAAAGCTTCTTTTAAAAATTCTACTCGATTCAAATCTACATTATCGCCGCCATACATCCAACCAGCTACAGTAAACATAATACTAGTAATAATATAAGCCGGAACATCTAATACGAGCATAGCTCGAACGTGAGCAATAACATCTACTTTCGCCATAGAAGCTGCAAGAACTGTGCTATCAGAAAGTGGTGATAATTTGTCGCCGAAATAAGCTCCTGAAAGAACTGCGCCAGCAACAAGCGGAAGTGGTAAACCAAGTCCTTCACCAATCGCCATCATAGCAATACCTGCTGTTCCCACTGTTCCCCAAGACGTTCCTGTTGCGATAGAAGTTATAGAACAAATAATTAATGTTGCTAATAGGAATATGCTAGGGTGAATAAATTCTAATCCATAATAGATTAATGTTGGTACTACCCCACCAGCAATCCATGTTCCAATTAAAGCACCTACTGCAACTAAAATCAGTATTGCTTCTAATCCGTTAGAAATCCCTTTCGTAATTGCATCTTGCAATTCTTGATAACGAAATCCTAATCTTAATCCAAGCGCAATTACTAAAAACCATGAAATAAATAGCGCTAATTGAATTGGGAGATCAAAAATCGTTTGGAAGGAAAAGACAACAGCAAGAAATAGTAATAAAAGAACTATGATTTCTAGCATCGATGGTAATCTTACACTTTTCATTTTTTTCTCTCCTTACAAGTCGATAACATGACGTATGTCGTCTTACATGTATGTAATATACAATTAGCGAAGACAAAACAAAATTTTCATATTATTTCGATTTATTTTTCCAGTATAATATATTCACAACCCTTTCTATTGTAAAAGTAGATTACGTTTTTCGCAATGAAAAATATAAAAAATGTTGTATTTTTATTTATCCCGATATTTCCGGCCAATAAGACCTCCGCCTTAAAATTCAGTAAGTGCAAAGCAATTAGTTAAGAAATTAACTACTGTAAAATCCCGGATTGACATGAACGTATTAAAGCTTCACTTTATTTACAAAGAACAATCCCATACTAACTTTTTTAATATTTGCTGCAACAAAACTTTTTACAACTATCTTAACTTTTTAATTAACACCATAATTTCCCACACAAAAATAGGGCACACATCATTAAAATGATGCATGCCCTACCTTTATTTATACATATTTTGTATTTCTTCTTTATTTTTAAGTATTTCCTCAAACTTATCACTACAACCCTTCGGAAATAACACTCCCAGTCCATATGAATGCGCAAATTGAAAATGAGGGTACTTCGCTTTTACCTCATCCCAAAACTTATACACGCCGAAATCACTACTTCTAACTTCAATATCATGAAATAATACAATACCGTTTTTCGCGACTTTCGGTATCCATGTATTATAATCGTGAGAAACAGCTTCATACGTATGATAGCCATCAATATGCAAAAGATTTATCGTTTCATCTTGAAACCGGTCTACAGCATCATCAAAAGTAGATCGAATTAAATTTCCTATATTAAGGTAGTTATCGCTCACTACTTTCTCTACTATTTGAAAAACCCCTTCTCCATATGGACCTGTATGCCCATCTCCAGCCCAAGTATCTACTGCAAAGCATTTAGTCGATAACCCTCCATCTTTTACTCCCTGGCAAAAACTAAAAAAGGAGGCTCCTAAATGTGTACCTAACTCAACTAAAGTTTCTGGTTTTTCAAATCGTACTAAGTCATATGCAAAATCTAAATGTCCACTCCAAGCAGATTGTGACCGAATAATAGGACTAAATGTTTCAAATTCAAATGATGGTTTATGAGTAACCCAGTTCATCGCATAACTCCTTCTGCACATATTTTTAACAAACCAAATTACTCTTATCTTTATTTTTTTATCGCCATGATTATGATTCTATTTCATGAAAATATGAAGAATTTATTCTTTTCTATTGAGGTAAAGCATCATATACATATGGATCAGTTGGCTTATTAATTTTCTCGATTTTGTTTACTTTTACAAGTGGAAAGACTGTTCCTTTATATGTCGTTTCATCTAATAATCCTGTTATTTTCACCCATGTTTCTTCTGGAATTTTTTCAATATTTTTCCTGGTAACAATCATCCCCCAGACTGATGCATCCGCAATACAACAAGTTATGCCATATCGAGCCACTACTACTTTATTACCCGTCACATCTTTATCCTTATATATAAACCCTAAGAATGTAATTTCTTTCCCTTTAAACCAATTAACATTTTGACCAATTACATTCATTGTTTGAACATAGTCCTTATCCTTTACTTGTAGTTTACGCTGTCCTAACATACTTTTTACTACTTGCTCTTCCGTTTTATAAGTCGTTGATAAATTTGATGTTTCTTCTGGATCAACGGATACTTCTCGCCCATCAAAATTAACCTGTTCCCCCTCTTTTTCATTCCTTTCCAGACTTCTCGACTGTACACTTTGATTCATACCCCTCGTATATTAATATTTAAGCCCTATCTCAGGCTTAGTTTTACTCTCTAATAAGAGTCCAGTAATAAAGAAAATACTTGGACGTCTCAAGATATTTCTAGATAAT
>NZ_JAKUFX010000064.1:0-31614 GCF_022663635.1 Bacillus cereus group sp. BfR-BA-01356
GGGTTTATTTGAGATGCTTATTTTTAAGAGTATGCTTTTATTTTAGGAATGTTTTGATCCGATGAGTCGAAAGCTCAGGTTGTGCTCACTCTTAAGTTGATGGGCATGGGGTGGGCCCCCTTTTAGCAAAACCGGAGTGGGAATGATGAGTATAAATAGTTTTGTGGGATTGATAAATAACGAATTATTAAAAGAGGTAAGTATCAGAAGTGAGGATGAATTCGAGCCTGTAGTAGTTAAAGATATTCCTAGACTTTGGAAGTGTTTAGGAACAGGTAATTATGCCGCAGTATTCATGCACAAAGAATACAAAGATTGGGTAGTGAAAGTTTACGTGCGAGAAGGAGAAGGAATTGAAAAAGAGTCAGAAGTATACCGAAGAATCGGAAATCATCCTTCTTATTCAAAGCTTATATATAAAGGAGAAAATTTCATAGTATTGAAACGTTTAAAAGAAATTACCTTATACGATGCTATTCATAAGGGGATTAAAATTCCTAAGCAGGTAATACTTGATATCAATAAGGCTTTAGAGTATGCGAGGGAACAGGGATTAACTCCTTGTGATGTTCACGGGAAAAATGTGATGATGGAAAAAGGAAGGGGATATGTAGTCGATGTATCTGATTTCTTAAAAACAAAAGAAGATAGTAAGTGGAGAGACCTAGAAAAGGCATATTTCACCTTTTATTTTCCTTTCATATATAAATTGCCTTTCCCTATTAAAGTACCGTATTTTATGTTAAACATTGTTAGACGTTCGTATAGAAAATATAAGAAGCTTAAAAAGAAATTCAAATTGTAAAAGGATCACATATGTTCCTGAAAACGAGTTAAATTCACATAAATAACTTTAGAAAAATTTCAAATTTTGTTTAGGGGCTACTCCAAGACCTTAGCTTGCTGGGCATGTGGTGTTACCTCAAAAAATAAAAAGATTAGGAGTGAATCCTAATCTTTTTATTTATACATATTTTTGTTAGTTATATCACTATCAATTCCAAAACGGGATATTTTGAATAAATGAAACCGTCAAAATAAGTGTTGATGCGGAACCAGCAGTTACTAAAGTTACTATTTTTCGTCCATTCTGTTCTTTTGAAGGTTTTATAAGTTCTGTAATTAACACAATCCATATTATGATAGATACTATTGAAATAATATTTATAGACATATGTAACACATCTCTTCGTGTTTTTACATAAATATTTCTTCTTTTATAAAATAAAAGCAATTTAACAAGAAAATATGTAACGCATTACAAATCAATATTTTCCTGTTAAACCACCTTTTTTAAATAGAAATACGACTGATAAAACGATAACAACAGCCTTCAAACTGCCCCAATATGGATAAATAGCATGATCTGTTAGACTAGCATATTGAAAGATATTCTCTAAACCGAAAATTCCTATCATGACTGCTAAAATGAATGAAGCTGATCCATACATCCCTTTACGATAGAGGGTAAATAAATAGACTGCGAAAATTAGTGGTAAGATGATTTGTAGTACGATTATCATAGTTCGTCCCCCAGATTATTTATAATTATATTATATACAAAATTGTAATAAAAAGGAATACGACTTATTTGATACTAACAGAACTACTCTAATCATATTCTTCTATAAAAAGAAGAAAAAGGGGTGTACAGTTAATTGACAAAAGTTAAAGTTAGTTTACGACCCATTGTTCATAATATAAATTTACCAACCGTATTGAAAACAACAATACTTCCAGGTGAATCGACCGAAAGACTATTTATCGCAACTCAATTAGGGGAGATTTTTTACATAGGGGACGGAGTTATAAAGACATTTTTAGATATTCGTCACCTAATTATTAAATTAGGTACATTTGAAGAAGGTGTTTCTAGTAGCGGTTATGATGAACGCGGATTGCTTGGACTTGCGTTCCATCCACAATTTTATCAAAATGGGTTATTTTATCTTCATTATTCAGTAGCTGGAACTCAAGGGCCAGGTGCATTTTCTGAGCAATTTAAACCGAATCCTTGTGACCCTAAAACGCTAAATTTAAAGTGGGTTAATAGAAATACGCAATATGATCACATTGATACAGTAGAAGAATGGACTTTACAATCTAATGGTCAAGCTCAAAAGCTACGAACATTACTGAATGTAAGAAGACCATTTTTTAATCATAATGGAGTAAATACTTTAAACTTTTCTCCAGAGACGGGGAAACTTGTTTTTACAAATGGAGATGGTGGCTCGGGTTATGATCCGTTCAATTTAAGCCAAGATGATTTAGAAATAGCAGGTAAAATTATTGAAATCGATGTAAGTAAAAATACATTTATAAATAACCCTCCTGTAGTTACACGCTTTAATGAACTTCCTTTATCTATACAAGAAACACTTACAGTAATTGCAAAAGGAGTACGTAATATAACCGGCATTTCATTTCAAAGGTTTTATAATCAATATATCAAATACGCCGGAAATGTCGGACAAGATATTGTAGAGTCTATTTTTTCATTTATTCAATATAAACCTATACCGGTTACAGAACTTGTTCAAATGCATTTTATGAGGTTAACTCCCAATCAAGATGGGGTTATCAATTTTGGGTGGCGAGGATGGGAAGGGGATTTACCTACTTCTTTTATACGACATTGTTCTGAGAATCAGACTTTGGATGAGAGAACAATGGTTTATTATGATGAAACAATACAAACTTCAGTCGAGCGTATTCTGCCTCTACTTAGTTATTTTCATAAAGATTCTAGAACAGATAAGTTTGGAGGAACTTCACTTACAGGAGTTCAGCCATATATGGGAAATGCAATTCCACATTTAACAGGTAGCGTTGTTTTTACTGACCTTGCCAAGAAAGGAGAATCTCAGTCTCCAATTAAGGGTGTTTTAGCCTATACTAGAGCAGGTACAGATGGTAAACATGCTGACTTTCATGCTATTGAAACCAATTATGATTTTGGTACGCAACCAGCTTATTATATGAGTTTAGGAACAAATTCGGATCAAACTAAATTATATTTAGGAGTTTACAGTTCTATGAAAGTAACTGATTTTAACAAAGGTACCATTTTTGAAATTATTCCCTGATACGATATACAATCGTAGTTTAATAATCCAAGGAATTTATTTTGTTTCAAAACGCACAATTTATCCCCCTAAAAGTCTTTTATTATATAGTAATTCATAACAAGTAGAAAGCAGCTCATAAACCACTACTGTATGAATAATATAGAAAGTAATGAATGAGGCATCTTTAGGGGGAGATATTGATGAATCGGTTTGTACGTTATTGGTATCAACTGATGATAGAACATGATACGAGCTTTGTTCATAAAAGAAAATTGTCCCTTGCGAATGAGTTAGTACTTACAGCTTTGATGAGTGCATTGGCCACCATGTTTCAAGCAGCTGGGAACTTAGTTCCTGGTATAGGTTTGCTCATTAGTCCATTTTCGACATTACCGATTTTTTTTGCTATTTTCTATTCTATTCGTGAGGGAATACTTTCTTATATTCTTACTATTTTTCTATTATTTATTATTGAGCCCAGTGAACTAATTGTCTTTCCTTTTACTACAGGCTTATTAGGTCTAGCCTTAGGAGTATCTTTTTTAAAATTAAAGAGGAGAATTTGGATTGTTTCCTTTTCAGCAACTTGTCTACTTATTGGTATTATGATCGTTCTCGATGTTTTCCGTTTTCCGGTACTTGGTCCTGCTGTTCATACAACTATGGATATAAAAATTATTTTATCAATATTTATAATGAGCTTTCTATACTGTTGGATTTATGCAGGTTTTTGCAGAATAATGATGAATAGATTATATAAAGTGTTGTATTGACAATGGCATAATGAGGATTGGAGATTGGAGATTGAATTCATGACTAACGTTGCAGTTAGAAGACCGAATTTGAATGATATAGATGAACTATATTTATTTTTCCGTATAGTTATTACGAATACATACAAAAATGAAGGATTGTCACAATTATTAGATGACATAGAAAATGAAATTAACTCAAAAAAGCAGTATTTGAAAAGTGATTTTGATAGTAACGGAGAAAGTCGTTACTTTTTATTAGCAATTGATACAAGTAACGATAAAATCATTGGAACAATCGAAATCGGTCCAGCAAGTACATTGATTAATAGTTGTACAGGTGGTGTACTTAAAAATTTGTATGAAATAGGAACTGTATTCATACTTCCGGAGTATCAGAGAAAGGGAATAGGGAGTTTATTACTACATACAATGTTTCTTACATTACTTAGCAGAGGGATAACAGAATATTGTTTAGATAGTGGATATAAAAATGCGCAAAGTATATGGATAAAAAAGTTTGGAAAACCTAGCTATGTATTGAAAGATTACTGGGGAGAATCCAGTGATCATATGATTTGGAAGAAAAGTTTACATGATACACCTATAATATTTGAATTATAAAATGAAATATGCCTCTGAACATAGCTTTTCTTACTTATGTATGCTATTATTTATCTTTATAATAAAAGAGGACGTGAATGAACTTGATTAAAATTAATATTCCTGAAGCTGATGTTTCAATTACTGAACGTAAACAAGTTATTAAAGGAGACGAGCCAATCATTACTCCAATTAATGGATTTATCGATTTCCACTTGTTCCCTAGAGATAAAGGCGGCATTTTTATGTTTTACAATATTAATGACGAACTTCTTTTCGTAGGTAAAGCTCGTAAAATTAGACAACGTATTAAGAAGCATTTTGAAGATAATGTTTCACCAATTAAAAATCACCGTGATGAAGTATACCGCATTGATGCATGTATCGTAGAAGATCCAACAGAAAGAGAAATTTACGAAACATATATCATTAATGAATACAAAGCGAAATATAACGTTGATAAAGTATTCTACAAATAATCAACATTAATAAAAAGCAATCCTAGCTAATATGCCAGGATTGTTTTTTATTTAGATTTATTCTTCATATCTTTCTCCTTTTTTCAAATGATTAGCAGCAACAAAACAGATTACACCTATAAATATAAGTACAATACCAACCGTTTTATGTTTTCCCTCAAAGAAAGGAATATCTGAAATAACATTTGTCATACATAGTCCTAAAAATACAAGGATAGGGCCCACCCAAAGTAATACATTACCGAATTTTGTGTGCTTCCACATAATAACCCTCCTTAACCCTCTTTACATATATATCCATAAATGAAAAGTAAATTCATAGAGAAATATAGTTTTTTTCATATCGAAAATTTAACCCTCATATATTGGTACAAGCAAAAGAGAAAGGAGACCATCATGAATTGGTTAGAAGCTTTCATACTAGGTATAATTCAAGGTTTAACAGAATTTTTACCAATCAGTAGTACCGGACATCTTTATTTAGGAAGGCATTTGTTCCGATTAGATGAGGCTGGCTTATTTTTAGATACGATGCTGCATATTGGGACTTTACTTGCGGTTTTTATTTATTACAAAAAAGAATTTATATATTTAATTAAAAACCCATTTTCAAAGCTCATGTTATTACTTATCGTTGGGACAATACCCGCAGTTGTAATTGGTTTATTGTTTAAAGATTTCTTTGAAGATATTTCAAAAACAGGAATCACGATCGGTTGGGAGTTTTTAGTGACCGGATTCTTTCTCTACACGGCAGATAAACAAAAGAATGGTCGTAAAAAAATGGATGACATAACATATAAAGACGCATTAATTATCGGTTCATTTCAAGCTGCTGCTATTTTTCCAGCCATTTCCCGTTCTGGAATGACAATTGTCGCTGCATTATGGAGAAAATTAGACCGTGAAACTGCTGCTTACTTTTCTTTTTTACTATCGACACCAGCCATTGTTGGAGCTATCATTTTGCAATTTATAGACGTTTTTCAAGGGAAAGCAGAATCTATTTCTAGTACATCTTTAATTATCGGAACGTTATCAGCAGCGTTTTTTGGATACATAGCTGTTTCATGGATGATTCAATATTTAAAACGTCACTCCTTAAAAGTATTCGCGTATTACGTATGGGGATTAGGTATTTTAATTTTAATGTTGCAATTTACTGATGTATTTTAAGTATAATGATAAAGAAGTTAATTAGTTTAAGATCCTGTTTCATTCATACAAGGCAGGATCTCTTTTTATTAAGGGGGAAAATATGTTTAATAAGGCTATCGTTATTGGTGGAAGTATGGCAGGAAAGTTTGCAGCAAAAGCATTATCAACTTCTTTTAAAGAAGTAATCATTATAGAAGCTGGTGAAAGATGGGATGGAAAGTCTTTGAGAAAAAGAGTTCCACAAAGTAATCATCCTCACGTGTTATTAAAAGGTGGAGAAAACGCAATTGAAGAATTGTTTCCTAATATTACGAACGAATTAATAGAAGCGGGTAGTATTATAAACAACTTTACGCGTGATTTGAAATGGCATCAATTCGGTCTATGGAAACAGCCATTCATAGGGGAAGTACATATGATTCAACAAAGTCGTCCTTTGCTAGAATGGCATATTCAAAAACGAATACATCAAATTTCAAATATTACTATTAAATATGAAACATTGGTTAAAGGGTTATTGGTAGATGCAAAGCTTAACAAAGTGTGTGGAGTAAAAGTTAAATATCTAGAGACAAACACACAAGAAGAAGTTCATGCGGATCTTGTAGTTGATGCGAGTGGATTTGGCTCAAAAAGTATAGAGTGGCTACGAGAATACGAAATTGAAGTACAAGAAGAGAAAGTTCGTATTGATTTATTTTACGCAACGAAAATGTTCAAACTTAAAGAAAATGAGAAATTAGACTGTTGCAATGTGCTAATGTCTCCGAGTTTCCCTGATAACCCTTATGGCGTTCTTATTCAAACGATAGAAGATAATCGTTATTTTGTTACTTTCAGTGGATACGCAAACGAGAAAGCACCACAAACAGATGATGAGTTTTATGATTTTGCTGAAAACCTATCAATTTCTAATGTTACAGATTTCTTAAACAAGGCCGAGGGAATTACTGATATAAAGACATACAAAATTCCTTATCAAGTACGCCGGCGATTTGATTTAGTGAATAATGTACCAGAAGGATTATTAGTTGTTGGAGATGCGCAATGTCGTTTTGATCCCGTTTTCGGCCAAGGCGTATCAGTTGCTGCTATGGAGGCTCACCAATTGCAATTACTTTTGCAAGATAGAAAACATCTTGATAAAACATTTACACAACAATTTTATAAAAAGGCAGCTACTATAATAGAAACCCCTTGGGATATGACAACAACAGAAATATCACGTCACCCGCAACTAAAGAGAGAATTAACTACAAAACAAAAATTTCAGCTATGGTATACGAAACAAATATATCGACTATCTGCAAGTAATTCTGATGTTTATATTCGGTTAGTACGAGTGATGAACTTAATTCGTAATCCATTTCATCTTTTTCATCCGAAAGTGTTACTATCTATATTACTTAATCGAAAGAAATAGCAGGAATATAATTGATTAAAAAAGAATGTATAACAGTTAGTAAATCAAGAAGGAGAATACGGGATGGAAATATACATAGAGCAACTAAAGGAACAAGATGCTAAGGATTTATTTATGTTTGAACTTACGAATAAATCTTTTTTTGAAACAATGGTACCAAATCGTGGCTCAAAATATTTTGAATTTGAATATTTCCAAAAACTACTAGACGATTTATTAATAGAACAAGCGGATGGAGATTCTTATTTTTATTTAATTCGTAATGAAGAAAAAGAAATTGTAGGGCGAATTAATTTAGTAGATATAGATACGGAAACTCGAATTAGTTCCCTCGGGTATCGGGTCGGAGAAAAATTTACTAAAAAAGGAGTTGCAACAGCAGCCGTAAAATTAATTTTAGATGTAGCGGAAAATAATGAAATTACTGAAGTTTATGCTAAAACAACGACTAATAATCTCGCATCACAAATTGTACTAGAAAAAAGCGGATTTTCTTCTTATCAAAACGAATCAGATATAACATCTGTAGAATTAAATGGAGAACATGTGAAGTTTGTACACTATATTTGGAGAAATACTTCACACTTATAATAAGGAGGACTTATTCATGAATGATTTACGTTATCCAATTGGCCAATTTACATACAAACGTCCTATAACTGAAGAAATGATTGATACATGGATTCAAGAAATTGAAGATTTACCTAATGAACTAACAAGGGCAATTAAAGATTTAGATCAGAAGCAGTTAGATACACCATATCGCGTTGGAGGGTGGACTGTCCGTCAAGTTGTTCATCACGTTGTTGATAGCCATATGAATAGCTACATACGCTTCAAATTAGCACTTACAGAAAAGAATCCAACTATTAAACCGTATAAAGAAGAGAAGTGGGCAGAGTTACCCGATTCAAAATTACCGGTAGATGTTTCACTAGTAATGCTAGATTCATTACATAAAAGATGGGTTAACCTTTTATATTCTCTAGAAATTGAAGATTTAGAAAAGACATTTAACCATCCTGAAACTGGTGAAACAAAACTTGCTGTTGCAATAGGACTATACGCATGGCACGGACGGCATCATACAGCTCATATAACTTCATTAAGAAAGCGACTAAATTGGTAACATGGAGATTACATTAGAGAAGGCGACAGAAAGTGATGCAACAGATTTATTTCAAATGCAAATAGACTCATTTAGCCCTTTATTACATAAATATAAAGACTACGAAACAAACCCAGCAAATGAACCTATTGAAAAAACTATATTTAGAATAAATAATCCCAGCAGTAATTTTTATAAGATGATAATAGATTCGAAACTTGTTGGAGCGATATGTATATCCACAAAAGAACTACCTTATAAATTTTGGATTAGTCCAATGTTTATTCATCCAATCTATCAAGGGAAAGGAATTGCTCAGAAGGTACTTATTTTAATTGAAGAAATGTTTCCTGAAGCAACGAGCTGGGAACTTGCTACTATTTTAGAAGAAGAGAAAAATTGTTTTTTGTATGAAAAGATGGAGTATAAAAGAACAGAAGTTATAAAGAAATCAAATGATGAAACTACACTTATTTATTACAAAAAAGAAAGGTAAAGCATATAAAATACGCTTTACCTTTTTATGTCATTTCGGATTAAATATACAAAAATAATGTATGTTCTTCCAGAATACTCGGGTTAGTAATTTTAAAAATGAATAAAAATACAAAAACGACTACTTTGTCGTAAAGGTTACTAACGCTTTTTGAATGCTTAAAATACTATCGTCACCTTTAAATTCTTTCGTAATTGGATCCTCCATACTAGACACCCAAATTTTAAGTTCTGCATCTAAATCAAAATGCCCAGCCGTTTCGATGCTATATTGTGTAATACTTTTATAAGGAATAGAATGGTATTCTGTTTTTTTGCCAGTTACTCCTTGTTTATCTACTAAAATAAGACGACGATTTGTAAATACGATTAGATCACGAATTAATTTATAAGCATGCTCTACTTTTTCATCGTCTAGCATAATCTTCTCTAAATCACGTTCTACACTTTCAGAACTCGTATTTGATGCATTTCCTAAAATACCGCTAAATAAACCCATATTAAATTCCTCCTTTAATATATGTGGAATGAATTACTTATATTGTAACATGTTACTCACAAAGATATTATGACATTACTTTAGTAGTTTCTGGTTATTGTTGTAATTAGTTTATATAACCTCATCTTAAAATCTTATGCTAATATGAAATTAAGAAAAAAGAAGCAGAGGGATATAGCATGAAGAATATTGGTTTAGTATTAGAGGGCGGAGGAATGAAAGGTTTATATACTGCAGGTGTACTCGAATATTTCATGGAAAAGAACTTATTCTTTCCATATGTAGTCGGCGTATCAGCTGGAGCCTGTATGGGAGCAACCTATTTGTCACGTCAAAAAGGTAGAAATAAGAAAGTAAATACAGAGCTAGTATCAGATTACAGGTATATATCTTATCGAAACTTAATTCGAAAACGTGAATTATTCGGAATGGATTTTTTATTTGATGAAGTACCTAATAAAATTGTACCATTTGATTTTCAAACTTTCTTAAACTGTAATGAACAGTTTGTTATAGGGACAACTGATTGCGAATCAGGACAAGCCATTTATTATAATAAAGCAGAACACGGAAATGATATTTTAAAAATCATTCGTGCATCTAGCTCTGTGCCGTTTATAGCACCTGCTGTAGAATATAATAATCGAAAATTATTAGATGGAGGGATTATAGACCCTATACCTGTTTTGAAAGCCCAAAAGGATGGTTATGAAAAGAACGTTGTAATTATGACAAAGCCAGAAGGATATGAGAAGCAGCGAAATAAATTTTCAGGCCTGGCTAAAATTTTATATAGAAAATATCCGAAAATCGCAGAGAATTTAGTAAACCATTATCGTTTTTATAATGAGACGATATCTTATATGAATCAAGAAGAACAAAAAGATAAATTTTATGTAATTCAGCCAAGTGTACAGCTTCCTATAAGCGGAATAGAAAGAAATAAGGAAAAGCTTGTTAATCTATATAATCTTGGGTATATCGATGCTCAATATCATTATGAAAACTTATTAAATTGGATAGAGAAATAAAGGAGGAGAAAGTTGAAGTTAGGAAAACAAATTATTTTTAAGGAATTGCAGAAAATGCATAGTCCACTTCATAAACCGTTTCCTTATCGTGCTACAGCAAAATTGCAACGAGACCTAAAAAGTAAATTTACCGAAGATGATTGTATAAACGCTGATTTTAATCATTATTGGATGTATACAGCAGCTACTTTAAATTCTGTACTAAATGGAAACGAACAGAACATTACGTTTCAACAAATAAAGTGGTTAAGAAAATCGTTTTTTGAGTGGTTTCCGCAATATCGTTTTCTAGAAACAGAAATTGTGAATTATCCCATTTTGTATAGAGATTTCATAAGTTATGAGAAGACCAGGAAGCTATTACCTTACTGAATAAAAGCGAAAACGTACAGGTTACATTACTTGTACGTTTTTTTGTTCATAAAACATTCAATATTAACAACTAGTTTATATAGGAATTCTAATATCAATAAAATCTTTACAGTCAACAATCCGTAAACTTGAAAATGCCTTATCACAGATGACTCAAAAGGGCTCAAATACTACTTTAGTGAAAAAAAGACTCAAAGCAGCTAGTATCGGCTTAGCTATGTTAGAAAGTGTTTGGAAGCAAGAAACTCATCATTATACTCAGGAAGATTTAGCAGAAGCTCGTAATGTTCTGATTGGTTTGCTTCCATCAATTGAAAAGATTTACGTTAAGTCAAAGCTTGGGAGTCCTCAAAGAACACTTTTAGAAAGAAGAATAAAATCATTGGAACTTTCTATTCAAGCGATTGATCATTTTTCTAATCAATAACTTCTCTAAACACATTACTTACGACTACTTTTATATAGGGATTCTAATGAAAAAACTACATATAGAGTACTACAAAAGAGGAAGAGAGGTGACTTCGATCATTAGTCATAAGTTAGAGCAGCTTAAAAATCAATTAAAGAATGGAAACGAAAAAGCTCTTTATACTTTTTTGCATGAAATCAAGTCAAATCATACACCACTAATAGAACTATGCCCTATAGATAATCAGTATAAACTTATAACGTATATATGGTTAGGCGATCAAAATACTGAAAATGTTTATGTATTCGGTAGTTTTCCTGGTTGGGATCTGTCTGTAAATCAATTACAACGATTGTTACAGACAGATATTTGGTATGTAACGTTTAGGACGGATAAGAGTTTTATTTCAACGTACTATTTTTCAGTAAACGATGTTTTCGAAAATGATTGGATAAAGCGTAGTGAACAGTACGAAATAGACCAATTTAATCGAAATACATTTGGAGAAGGTACCAATAAAGCGTCTGTGTTAAACATAGGAATGGAGGTGCAGTATAGCAGTCGTTTTCCTTCAAAAGATTATCCATCCGGAAAGATTGAAACATATTCTTTTTATAGTTCGATTTTAAATAACACACGCAAAATTCATATTTATACGCCTCATGATTATTCTCACACTTCACATCTTCAAGAACTTCTCATTGTATTTGATGGGAATTCATTCATTAATGACCTTTCAATCACAAAAACACTTAATTATTTAATTTACGGAAAAGAAATCCCATCGTGTATTGCTGTTGCTATAGATCCTGTTGATTGATTAGAAGAGCTAACTTATAACGATAAAATGAATACATTTTTAACAAAGGAATTACTTCCGTGGATTCAATCTAAGTATCACGTTTATCAAGAAAGGAATCATACAACAATTGCTGGTTTCAGTCTTGGTGGCTTAGCAGCTTTTTATGCAGCACTTCAAAATCCACATGTTTTCGGAAATGTGTTGTCAATGTCTGGATCCGTACATTGGAAAAAGGACGATTATGAAAATGCAATTCCTTGGATTGAAAATCAAATTTCATTAATAGATTCTAATGCAACTCACCTCAATACTTACATAGCAGTAGGTGAACTTGAAAACGAACCTCTTTTAACGGCTAATAGACGGCTATATAAAGCTTTAGAAGAAATGAAACACCAAACCACTTACGAAGAGTTTCAAGGCGGACATGATAGCGTATGGTGGCGAGAAAAGCTATTCGATGGATTAAGGGCATTAGAAAATAAAAAGGAGAGAGAATCTATGAATCAAGAAGAACTAGATAAAAAACTAAAAAAGCAAGAGATTTTAGTAAAAGATGAGAAAGTTTGGTCCTATACGTATGAAGATCATATTAGTTCTATCGTTAAAGAAGCAGAAAAGAAAGGGTCTTTTGATCATTTACCTGGTAAAGGGAAACCTCTTAATCTTGATAAAGATCTTTCGTACAATCCTGAAAAGCAACTTTATAGAACTTTAGCAAATAATCATGTTTTACCTAGGTGGATTGAGCTTTCAAAAGAAATTGACGATTTAAAAGAAAAGCTAAAAGAAAATACAAATACTGCAGAAGCAGCGGATTTAATTCGAACTATTAATAAAAAGGTATTAGAACATAATCTACTTTGTCCACCAAGCGCGCAAAAAATGAGGGTGAAAATGGATTTTTAACGATTTTCAATTAAGCTATCGCTTGCTATATAATTAAGTTAGGCATTTTCAATTCATTACTAAAGGGAGGCAAATGTAGTGAAGAATACGTATCAACTTCAAATTCCGAAAGAACTAGAACAGTATCGTAGTATTTTAGAAGAAAGTGTGAAACCGTATGTTAAAGTGTCTGGAACGCAAGCTGAGACAACTCTTTTTGAAAGTAAGTTTGGTGGATATCCGTATTTACCTATAGACCAAGAGCATCCTAAAGACTCAAACGGACAACCTATGATGTTACTTGCGCAGTTAAACCTTGAAGAAATACCAAACATTGAACATATGCCTCAACATGGAATGTTACAGTTTTTCATAAGTGCTGAAGAAGATCTTTTTGGAGCAGATTTTGATCATCCCACAAGCCAAAAAGACTTTCGAATTGTTTATCATTCTACAATCACAGCGGATTTAACTAAGGTGATTACTGATTTTAGTTATTTAAACACTTTAGATTTAGAGAATTTTATCATACCCAAAGCAGCAAAACTAAAGTTTGAGTTGGCATATCAACCAGTAACACCAAGAGATTATCGATTTGAAATGATTTTTAGTGATAACATTGATTGGGAAGAAATTGTTGATGAAGAAAATAATACAGAATTAGGCGAACTGTATGATGATTTATGTAAGGATCAAGGACATAAAATTGGTGGTTATCCATTTTTCACACAGACAGATCCAAGGGAATGGGAAGAAAAATACCAGCAACATGACATATTATTGCTGCAAATCGATACAGACGATTCATTAAATATTATGTGGGGCGATTCTGGGGTTGCTAATTTCTTTATACGTAAGGAAGATTTGTTAAATCTAGATTTTTCCAATGTCATTTACAATTGGGATTGTTACTAGAAGATATAAATAAAATAATAGCAAACAAAAAATCTTCCTGAAGGTGAGGAGGATTTTTTTATGTTAAAAATAAGCGTTATGTTAACTAGAATAAAAAACAATGAGTGTAATGAAAGTCAAGTCTAAATAACAGAAATAACAAAAATAACAACAAATAATGTAAAGTTGTAAAACATGTGCAAATAGCAATAAATTCATTAAGTAAAACATAAAATAAAATTACTAATTTATATTTTGTATAGAAATAATTTTTCTGTATGAAAATTTCTTGCCAATCAAAAATGTTTTTAATTCGTTAAATCTTAAGCGATTATTGATTAAGATTTGCTGTGATGAATTTATAACAAATAAAAACGATAAAAACTGAAGAAATTTGTTTAGATAAGATTTCATGTGAATCTCACTAAAAATCTCTGTTTCGTCTCATTAAGTATAGTTTACTTGGTTTTTGATACCTGATATTACTTTGTTTCTACGACTGCCTATAATATATATTATGTCTACTAGAAAAAGTAATAAACTTATTATAGGTTAGTTTCATTTGGTATACTTCCCTTTTCTTTATTTATTAGTGAATAGTTCGTTGATGCAGGATTAGCGTAAATAATCATTAATAAAACATAATAAAAAGCAACTTGCTTTGAATTTGACTAAACTATATTTATAATTTGTTTGCTTTAGCAATTACTTTGATTTCAATTAATAATTCATCGTGAATTTTAATTTTATAATTGAACTTGTTTGTGAATTATTCGATTATCATTACAATTATTCTTTTTCTTGAAAAATATTGTATTTACGCTTTAAATGTAAACCTTTATCTTTATAAATCCACCGTGAAAATTTATTAACATTATTTTTACCACTTAGGTAAATACGATATTGTTTTTCTTTGTCAACAAAACTTAATTGGAATTTATTATTCTCAAGGATATCTTTAAAAGAATTCATAAAATTATATGATCCACCAACAAAACTAACAAAGTATTTGTGAGAGTTAACATGACCATCCCCATCAAAATACCCACGAACAAAATGATGCAAATATTCTTCTGGTACAAAAGGAAATTCGATGTTAAATGATTTACATGGCATAATTCCGTGTATGTTCATAAGGTCGTCTTTTATTGTTTTGCTATTAATATTTAGCATATATACGCCTGTTTTTTTGTTTTGATAAAGTGGCTGGTTTGTTTTTAGTTCTTTTTTTATATCTTCTAAAATATAACTTTCTTTTTGAGATATACTGACACATTGATTTTCTTTCTGTATAACACCATCTGCTGCTATAAACCCTAAAATATAAGCCATATTGTTTGACCACGTTTTAAAATAATCTTCTGTTATGTCATACTTTCTCTTCCAACTCCCTATAGCGCGTCTTGGTACGTTATTGTCTGATAAAACCATACGAATATACCTTGCAGACACATTAGCGAGCATGGCGATTTCTGAGGTGCTCTTCCCTTCAGTATACAAATGCATGATTTCAGATTTTGATAGTTTACATTTTGATTTCTTTTTTCGCTCTATGTGCACTTACATCCTCTCCTTCCTTTCTTTTATTAGAGACATATTTTCTTCTATAACATACAACGAAACGTATGTTCTTTGTTGCGTATAAGAAGGAATTTACTAAATAAAAACAATTTACATGTACTTAATATTTGTTTTAGCTGCCACTGTGCAATTTGTACTTTATAGATACAAATAATGAATTTGACGAATTTATGAAATACAAGGCAATTTAGATGAAAGGTAAAATAATATAGTTTAAACTACAAATAGCCACAATAACAACATACGTAAATTGTTAATCGTAAAAAGGAGAACGAATGAATAAGAAATATACAAATCAAATTCATACTGATATGAGTTTTAAACCGAAAGATATTATAAGTTTAATGACGGATTACTTTAAAATAAAATCAAAGCTGCGTCCTATAAAGGATTTGCCTATCGTTTTATCAAATAAAGATAATGAATCGTTAGAGAGTGTTACATGGTTTGGCCATTCTGCTTCTCTTTTGAAAATAGAAGGTAAAAAACTATTATTAGACCCTATGTTTGGAGATGCCTCTTCCCCATTTCCTTTGTTTAATAGTAAACGCTATAGTGGTACTTTTTCTTTAGAACGTGATGACCTTCAAGAAATTGATGCGATTATCATTTCTCATAATCACTATGATCATTTGAATTACAAAAGTATTATGCAGTTAAAAGATCGCGCAAAGCACTTTTATGTTCCAACTGGAGTTGCACAATATCTTATTAAATGGGGTGTTTCGCCTAGTAAAATTAGTGAACATAATTGGTGGGACGAAATTACATTTGATAATATTAAGTTAGTTTGTGCTCCTGCAAGGCATTTCTCTGGACGAAGTATGACAGATAGAGATTGTTCATTATGGTGTTCATGGCTTATCCTTGGTCAAAAGACTAAAATTTTCTTTAGTGGCGATAGCGGTTATGCCCCTCACTTTAAGGAAATTGGTGATAAATATGGTCCATTCGATCTTACATTGATGGAATGCGGACAATATGATCCGAGGTGGTCTGCGATTCATATGTTGCCTGAAGAAACTGTACAAGCTCATATTGATGTACAAGGAGAATTACTTCTTCCGATTCATTGGGGTGCTTTTACATTAGCATTACACGAATGGAGTGACCCGATAGAACGTGTTACGAAAGAAGCTAACCGTTTAGGAGTTAAAATTACAACGCCTCAAATTGGTGAATCTATTACGTTAAAATCTACAAATTATCCTTCATCCGCTTGGTGGAAGGAAATTTAATTTTAAAATATAAAAAGAGCGAATCCTCTTATAAAGAATTCGCTCTTTTTTCTGTATTTAAACTTATTTCACAATATTGGATTTCCCACTATCTAAAACTCTATTTGCTGGTACACTGGACATTTCAACCACTGTATTCATACTCTTATCAGTCAGTTCAATGAGTTCGGTTTCATGTTTTATTTTATTTAAATCCCACACCATCCCATGAAATTCATTATGCTGACCACTTACCTGTATAATGCTTTTTGTTTTATTTGAAGGCTGTATTTGAAGATTTGTAAATTGATTCCCACTAATTTCATTTGGCGTAGTTACTTGACTATCCATATAAATCATATTTACACAGTCTTCTAAAGAAAAGTTCATAAAACGATTGGCATTTATCCAAGCTTGTCCGGTGCTCGGTTTTTTTGCTACTAATTTCAGTCCAGTTTCCATTCCTACAACTTTAATATTTTCGAAGTTAACAAACGAAATTTCATTTTCTTTTCCAGCAGAGTATAAAGAAATTCCGGTACCTTTATTCGTTTCCGTCCAATTGATAATATTTATATCTTTTATTTGTGTTTTGTTCCAAGTGTTATAATATTTATTTTTACCGTCTAAATAAATAACTTCAGAGTTAAATTTAGGGTCGTCAATAGCTATATACGCTCCTTCAATGGATGCGTTGTTCTCCAGTTCTAGAACTCTAAAGTTTCCCTCAACTACAAATTGGGATCCATAACCAAATAATAATTTCACACCTTTTTTAACAATGATTGGTGACGTAATTTTATACTTCTTATCATCAAGTAATACCGTTTTAATTTTACTAGATTCTGCTTTATTAATAGCAGATTGTATTTTTATTGAATCATTTTCCCCTTTAAAGTTTTCTACATACAAGTTAGTACTTTTAGCTGCATAGTCTTTTTTATTGTATTGATAAAAAGCAAAAGTAATTAAAACTATACCAATGAGTAAAACAATTATTTTCTTCATCATACTCACCCCATATCGATTAATCTATGGCTTTTATATTGAGGTTATTATTATTTTGCTTTGTATTTCAGATTACCATTGCTGCTTTGTCTATGAATTATATTATGTAGGAATTAGTAAACTGTTTGCTTTACTAATACATCATTCTTATAATGTATTGATTTATGATTTCATAAAACAAAAGTCTGCTTGTACATAATGTAATCCCTTCCTCTATCCCTAATAAGCTCTTACTGGTGATATAAGATGTACTGCTGCAGATTTCTCTCCTGCTTCAATCAATATCGGTCTCATAGAACCACCAAAGCTTAAAGTAATCGTTTCTTCTTTTATTGCTCTTAAAGCATCAACCATAAAACGCCCATCGAAAGATATATTTAATTGTTTTTCACCTTGAATCGCATCTATTTGTTGCGTTTCGGATATTTGCCCAATTTGAGAAGCATTTGAAGAAATTTTAATTGTAGATTCGTTTATGATTTCTAAGTTAACATTGTTATTGGCCCATTCACTTGCTAATAAACTTGATCGGTCTACACCTTGTAATATCTTTTTTCTATCTATGTTAATAATCGTTTTAAAGTCGTTCGGAATAAGATTAGAAATATTAGGATATTTCCCTTCGATTAGTCTTGAATATAATGTAGTTGTTCCGAGCGTAAATATAATATGACTCTCTGAAAGATAGATATATACGAATTCTGAATTGCTGTTCATTAATTTTAGAAGTTCACTAATGGTTGCGCTTGGTACAATACAATTTGCTTTTACATCTGAGGAAAGTAATGTTTCACGTATCGCTAGTCTATGTGAGTCAGTTGCAGCACAAATTAACTTATTATTAGATAACTCTATATGCACCCCAGTAAGAACAGGTCTAGATTCATTTTTCGCTACCGCAAAGACTGTTTGTTTAAATACTTCAATCAATTGCTCTGTCTCTACTTTGATTTCTGCATGATTGTCTATAAGCGGTACATTCGGAAACTCATCTGCAGGAAATCCATTTAAACTTAATGTGATTTCTTCTGATTGTATCGTAATTAATTGCTCATTCTTACTTTTTATTGCTATATCACTTGGCATTTTCTTTATTATTTCAATGAAATACTTTGCAGGTACAACAATAGTTCCTGCCTTTAAAATAGTTGCAATCTTTTCGTCTTCAATTGAAACAGGAATGAATTTTTCAATAAAAATATTCGAGTTACTTGCGATTAAAGTAATTCCAGATTGATCTGCAGTTATTTTTATACCAGATAATATAGGAATTAAAGATTTTGTTGATATTGCTTTACTTACTTCTGAAAGTGCTTGAGTGAATTGTTTGTGATTAACGATAAACTCCATGTTTTCCCCGCCTTACATGAGATAATATTTTTATGAAGATTGATGAACGATTGTTCCGTTAAAAAAATAAGGTACTGTTTCTTTCTTTTGTAATAAATCTAGTAAATGTTCTGGTATGCGTAAATATGGAGCTGCTATATGTAATTCCATCCAAGTAATCTCTTCAATTTCTTTTGGCCTTGATATATATGTCTCTCCGCCAATTATTTCACCTAGAAAATTAAAGAAAATTGCATGATGATCTCTTTCCTCGAAAAAGGCTTCGCTGATAGAACAAATCCCTTTTACGTTTATATGTAACCCTGTTTCTTCTTTTACTTCTCGAATTACTGCTTCTTCCAATGTTTCTCCTAATTTAACTGCGCCACCTGGTAATGTATAATAAGAACCATTTTCCCCTTTGTTTTTTACCATTAAAATCTTTTCATTAGTTTTATCGTACAAAATCGCGTATGTAACATTAACTTTTTTCATATGTACCTCCTCTATTTTTAATAAAAGGAATTTTCTGTCTTCTATTCATTCTACCATTAACTCCTTTTAATATATATAAGTTAGTTAAGTCTTGCCTTTACCACTATTGGTGGAGTTAATAAGAATAGGCTACTGATATAAAAAAAGAACGTACCTTAGGAAGATTATCCAAAGTACGTTCTTGCAGTTTTAGAATAAAAATTGATTCAATTAATACTGAAATTAATAATAACCTCGCCCTTATTGCATGTGTATTCCAAATACTAATGTTAACAAATTCTATATACTTTTTAGCCGTTTTTCTAAATAATAATGATTATGTCCTTTCGGATGATCTTCACTTACTCCGATTACTTTATATCCATGCTTCTTATAAAAATCAGGCGCCTGAAAACTAAAAGTATCTAAATTGATTAACCTGCACTCTTTTTCAATTGCAAATTCTTCAATAAGTTTTATTAACTTGGTTCCGTAACCTTCATGTCTATATTCTTCAGAAACCCATAGAAAGTCAACGTGTATATGGTGCCAAAAAGTTATTGCTGTTACCCCACCTACTATTTTTTCTTTTTCATTTCTTACTATGAAACTAACCTTTTCTGAAGGTGTTTTTTCTTCATCTGCGAGATATTTTTGATTGTATTCAATTACTTTCTCTCTTATGTAATCACTATCTTCTTGTACCCACTGCTGTACTATTTTCATTTTAAGTGTCACGCTCCTTTTTACTTATCTATTCAATTTTAAAATGATATTGTCCTGTCTTTAATGAGTTGGTAAAGAAGCAAAGTTAATGGAATAAAAAAGAGCCCTAGTATGAGGACTCTTTTTAAAATTAAGCTACTTTCCGATGTAAATGTTTTAGTTCCTTTTTCTTCTCTGCAGTTGGTGGACGGATTAATATTGAAATAATGAAGGAAATAACACTTAAAACACCAATTATAATGAAAGTTGGTTGAAATCCTCCAAGTATCGCTCCAATGAATGATCCTGCAAGCGCACCAAATCCGAAACCTTGGTAGACAATCCCGTAATTTGTACTATGGTTTTTTAATCCAAAGAAATCTCCGACAATAGCTGGGAATATAGTTATATTACCGCCGAAGCAAAAGGCGACACTTGCTACACAAGCAAAATAGATTCCGTAATTTAGCGGAATAAAACTTAAAGTAAAGACTGACAATCCTATAATAATAAATGTTGCAGAGACAATTTTCATTCGCCCGATTTTATCTGATAACGTCCCAAGAATGATTCTACCTACTGTATTAAAGATTGCAATCATAGCAACGGCGTTTGCAGCGGTTGCTGCGCTAAGTCCAACGAGTTGTACACCGATATCTTTTACCATACTGATTAAATACAAACCACCCATACACGAGGTGAATAACATAAAAAATAGCAGATATACTTGTTTCGTTCGCATCATTTCACGCGGAGTATAGTCATTGTGTAATGTTTCAGTTACAGCATTACTTACAATTGCCTCACGTAAGAAGAACGATCCGATTAACACTAAAAGTAACACGATAATACCCCAATATAAGAATGCTTGTGATACACCAAGGTTATCGATAAGATTTCCGTTTATATATCTAAAGATTAAGCTGCCCATTCCATACGCTGATACAGATATACCTGAAATAAGCCCTTTCCGATTTGGAAACCATTTAATTAAATTAGATAGTGATGTAATATAAGCTGTTCCATCCGCATAACCAACAACGACACCAGCTAATAAATATAATAGTGGTAAAGAAGAAACTTGTGAACTAAGTATTAAGCCGAGTCCTAAAACAATTCCTGCAGTAGCAATAAGTTTTCGAAGTCCTAATTTTTTCTGCAACTTGGCTGCAAATAAAGTTGAGAATGATAAAGAAAAACTTGTTATGGAGAAAGTTATCGCTACTGAATTAAGATTCCATCCAAACTTACTTACAAGGGGTTGATTAAATAAACTCCATGTATAAATTGTTCCAAGGCCAATTTGAACAATGATTGTACCTAGAACAATTAGTAACGGATTTATAGAAGTTTGTTTCATACTAACTGTCCCCTTCTTTTATCTTGACATGAATTTTCACAGTTAGTATATCCATCATAAATTGCAAGATACTGTACGGAAAATGGTAATTAAGTTCATATACACAAAAAGACACTTCATAAAGAAGTGCCTTTTGCAGGTTATATCAGATGTTTCTAAAGAAAGCTTTGTTAAGATAAGCCATTTTCAAATGCTTATGTATATATGTTATCAAATAATTTCTTATATGTGATGAGACTTAAGACGTATTTTTCATTCATCATATAGTCGGATGAAAAATTAATATTCGATTTCATCAAAATCTTTCGGCTGCGGTACAGTTTGCATATTAGCTGCATCTTTAGGATCGCTATAAATCGCATTTTGCTCTGTATTTACATCTTTTATATTTTGTTTTTTATTTTTGTTCACTTTATCTTTCACTTTCAATCACTCCTTTTTGTTATAGGAGTAATTATGCCCTATTACCGTTACTAAATGTATCAGCGACTAAATTACTAAATTCACGTAAATAATATAAGTAATTATCACCGCCGTAGTTATATCTTTTGTTATACATTTTTGCAACAACTACATTATATTCAGGTATTACTAAAATGGTCGGTCCAGTAATCCCTAATATTTGATACGACCCTTTTGGAACACGTTCACCAAGTTCGCTTAATTGCGCAGGCTCATTTTGGATGAACCAAAACAATCCATTTTGTGGTAGCTCTTTGTTTATATATGTTGGACTCTGCAAACTCGTAGCGATTTTTATAACTTCTTTTGGAACAATTTGTTTACCATCTATCCCACCTTGATTTAAATGAAGATTGCCCCACTGCGCAAATTCTCTAGCTGAGACAAACAAATTTTTTTCAGTACCGTCATCTACCGTACCAATTTCACTAATTGCGTCTTCATTTGGATTATTAACAACGTCAACTAAATTTTCATCTCGCTGAACTCTCCAACCTGTTTCTTGAAAATTAGCAGGTTTAAACACACGCTCCTTTAACAATTCAGGAAAACTTTTGTTATATAGCTGATAAATAAGACGTGTCATCATTCTTACATTAATATCTCTATACGCCCATGATTGTCCCGGTGCAAATTCACGAAAAATTGTCCTGTCATTCGTTTCTTCTAATCCGTGCGAATGTGTTACTAAATGTCTTATCGTCGTTTTACTAAGCAATGCAGGATCAAAGTCTTTAAAATATTTTATCGCTTCATCATCAATAGAGTTTATTTTCCCCTCATAAAGCGCATACGCTATCATTAATCCTAAATAACTTTTTCTAGCAGAAGCAACGTTAAATTGTGAAGATGCTGTTACTCTCTTGGTTGTAGATGTATTTGAGTGATAACCACTATAATGCTCTAGTACGATTTTATTATCTTTTATAATACAAAGTGCTGTAGCAGAACTATGATTTTTTTCTTTTATATCCTCTACCCAAGAAATCAACTTATCATATGTATACAAATAAATCCCCCTTAATACACATCAAAATTACAGCATGAAAGAAAAGTGCAAAATAGTTTTTACACCTTTCTTTCATATAAAATAACTTGGATTTTCTATACTTAAATAATCCACCAGTTCCAGCAATTAAAGCAACTGAAACATCCTGCGCATCCTATACATCCGCCGCAACGACCTGCACAACCACCACATCTACCGCCACATCCGCCGCAACGACGTGCATCGTCTTGAATGTAATAGTATGGATATTGACTTTGTTGTTGATCCCAATACACAACATTGCCAGTTTGATAATCATTAAGGTTTAATGATTGTAGTTCTTGTTGAAACTGATTCATTATGAAACCCTCCATTTATAAATGTAAATTCCGTCCAAATATTAAAGTTAATAAATTCTTTTAAACAAAGTAGAAACAAGACTATAGACTAAATGCGTACATCAACAAAATATGAACTTACACTAGGTGATGTACCTTGTTTTTCAGCCTATTTTCTTTATATTCATTCGATGGACGTATTTACTATAAATAAAGTGATTTAAAAATTACTAATCCAACAATTTAGGAGTTCATCATTTAACTTACTTTCTAGTAATTCCTTTACTAAAGGCATTGGCATGATTTCATAATGATTTAAGGCTTCTTTATTATAAGCTATCCAGTGAAATGCTAAATGAGACTCGCTAGATTTCGGTGTTAAGTCCGTATGTAAATCTTGTGACTCTACTTCAAAAATGTGGTTAATTTCATGATGAAGAACTTCTTTATCTTGCCATTGATTTTCTATGACACCTAAAAATTGTTGTATACTACAGTTTACTCCAAGTTCTTCTCTTAACTCTCTTTTTAATGCATTCTCTGCTGATTCTCCAATTTCAACATGGCCACCAGGTAAAAAATAATGATGGCCGATATATTCAGCAACTAATAATTTTTCATCTTTTATCATGACTGCTCGTACAATATGATGAAATTTACTTTTCAATTGATATTCCTCCTAGTTATTTAATGTATAGTTTCTCAAAATAGTCATTTAGTATTGGTATAATATAAATCATAGGTGTTTCATACGGATGAATATCATTAATAACTTCAAGAGCATCTTTTACAAGTTCTCGTTTACACTTTATTTCAACTTTACATTCTTGTCCTTCGCATATTTGACCAATTTCTCCATTAAAAGGAGATGCCTCTTCTAAAGGTCTCCAATATCCTTTCACTGAACTATAGGAAAGACAATGGTCATATTCGCCAGTTTTACATGCTCCAATTTTATTTAATTCATCCCTTAATGTTTCAATATATTCTTCAGGAATGAACACTTCAATTTTCACTTCAGTAAATTGCATATTTCATTTCACACCTTTACTTCCTAATAGTTAAACAAATAAACGATATACTTGCTCACCATCATACTCCTGCCCTAATGATATGAAACCATATCGTTCATATAATTTCTTTGCAGAGAGATTATCTTTATGTACGGTTAATCTAATTTCTTTACACATCTTAAATGTATTTTTTATTATATTAATACTTTCTTGTAATGCTGCTTTTCCATAACCATTACCTTGCTGCGATTGATCAATAATGAATCCGTTAATCCAATACATATCCGATGTCTCTCTTACAACAAGCATGCATAACAAAACCAACCATAAGGTCACCATCGTATATAGCGAATGGTATGTACTCTACATTGTCACCATCTGGTTTTATATATACTTTAGCAAGCGAAACTGCTACAGCGGGGACAAATTTTCTTTGATCTTCTTTAACTTGTAACTTTAACGCATCTTCCCAATTGTCTCTCGTAACAACCTTTAACTGGACATTCAATATTGTAAGCTCCTTTATCTAGAGGATGTATTTTTATATTCAACGCATTGAAATAATTCCCTTTTTCGACAGCAACTTATAACATAATTTTTATAAAATCTTGAATGAATTTTTCTGCATCTATTTCTAAAGCTATACGGGCTCCTTCAGATTTAGAGTTAGGGCGAAAATCAGCAAATGTTTGTCCTTTCGTATCTCCGTATGTATCTACGTTTACTGTACGATGCACAAATTGAAAAAAACTTGGATTTACTAATCCGCTTATTGCAACCACATCATGTAGCAAAGGTCCTTCCATAGATGGATTAAGTTTTTGGTATGCGGATAGATAGTAGTCATACATTGGTTTCATTATCATATGAAATGGATTCTTTGCATTAGCTTGAATATAGTTAAATACATTTGGTGTTAACACAGCTTTGTTTGTTACATTTAAAGGGAATATGAATAAATTCTTTGCTTGATGGAAAACAATTTTACTTGCTATCGGATCTCCATACACGTTTGCCTCTGCTAATGGCGTAACGTTTCCTACTTCTAAAAAAACACCACCCATGAAATAGATTCCTTTTACATTTAGCATTAAATCATTCCATAAATTAAAAGCAATTGCTAACGAGGTAGATCTTCCTACATCAACAATCGTTAAATCTTTTCCGTACTTTACAAGAATCGCAGCGATACTACCAAAATTGTATATTGGAATAGATAATACGCTTTCTGGAACATGGATGGGTCCTAATCCTTCTGCTCCGTGAATTTCAGGATAGTACGTAGTGATTTCTTCTGTCAGTGGTTTTGTTGCACCACTAATGACAGGAATGTCTTGTCTATTTGCTAACTGTAAAATATACGCTGCATTATGTGCAGCATGTATATGCTCAACATTTCCGTATCCGGTTACAATACCGACAATTTCAATTTCGGGATGCAGTAAACCATACATAATGGCAAATGAGTCATCAATACCTGGATCTCCGAAAAATAATACTTTTTCCAAGAAATACTCTCCCTTCATAAAAACATAGAGTCATCAATAACTATGTATATGAAAAAAGCAAGTATATCTATGCGAATTTTAGAATGAATAATGTTTTACAAAACATTAAAAAGGAACTAGCGAATGCTAATTCCTTTCTTCAGTAACCATTCTCAAATTTAATTAATTATCGTATCCTTCATAAATCGCATCATTTGTTAGATTTTGTGTTTTTTTATCATCAGGTACAGGCTTCCACCAATTTCCTGTAATAAATAACATAGTTAATAAATTATAACTATCACTAAAATAACTTTCTCTCTTATTCTTCATCCAATCCCAACCACTATTTACCCACTTTTGATTATTGCTACTCGTTATACTTGCAGCAATAAACGGTGAAACAAATACAGCAGTTGGATAACTACCAATATTGGATCCATTTAATTGATAACCATCCACAATTTTAGAAGGATTTCCATTCGTTTTATTTTGAATCCATGAAGAGACTTTATCAGAAATGACTTTACTTTGCTTCTCGCCGTACATCGCATAGTCCATTACAATTCTCAATGGTACCCGACTAGCATTGTAATAATATGCATTTGTATATTCTGACTCATCTAAGAAGTCTTTAGGTGCGGGTTGTGGTGGGTTTTTTACAACGAAATCTGAAATAAGTCCTGTATTTGGAGAGTACTTATTACTAAATTGCGTATAAACATCGTACAAATTATTAATAACAGTAAGCCAAGTTTTATCACCTGTAAATTCATAAAATGCTCTAAGGTGTGACATCATCCAATCAGATGGTCTCGTATCAAGTGAACTTTTAGAATCCCAATCTCCTAAATTTAGTCGGTTATTATTTGTAACATTACTAGCTTTAATACCTTTTGTAATCATGTCTTGTGCTTCTTTCAAATAATTAACTGTTCCATTAGATCCCCACTGCTTATGAGCAAGAAGAAGAGAATACGCAATATCTAAATCTCCATCAGTAGCAGAATCAAAATGACCTTGTGCTTTTTTACTATCTGCGACAACCCATCCCATTAAATTAGGATTTTGAGAACTTTTAAAAGTTCTTGCTGTTTTAAATAAACCGTCATAGATTTTTTGAGCATTCGAATCATAACCAGCCATTAATACTGTAATTATCATCCCATACCCTTGACCTTCTGAAGTTCCAAGTGGCTTAAACCCATCAGCATCACCTGTAATCTCTCCTTTTACATAATAACCACCAGGTAAAGAAGATAAATCATTTTTCAAATATTTCTTTTTCCAATTATCGTAGTAACTTCTTACAGAAGCATTTAAACTTTCCTGTGTAACATGATTCGGTTTTATAACACCTGCATAATTAACTTGCTGGGGAAATGGTTTCATCTCCTTTGCAGCAGCTACTTGTTGATTAACTACGGGAATAGAATTTTGTATTGAATTGTCCGTTACACTTGCTGCGAAACTAGAATTAGAAAAACTAGCTAGTCCGATTCCTACAATAGAAATACATGTGAAAATTTTTCTTTTTCCATTCATTATGTTGTCAGCTCCTTTTAAAATGCTTACTACATAAAATGTAACATACAATATTTAACTGAAATACAAAATATTATATTTATCAACATAAGAAAGAAACTATATAAAAAAGTATCATAAAAATATTATATTTATCAACATAAGAAAGAAACTATATAAAAAAGTATCATAAAATTATTATTGAATTACATTATACGGATTGATTATTTGCTAAATTCCTATGTTTTTCTTTTCTTAATACCGGTATATGAGCAATCACAATTCCAAGTATAGTAATCCCTCCGCCAATTATCGAAACTAAAGTTGGCACTTCTCCTAACCATATCCAAGCAATGAAACACGCAGTTATTGGCGTTAAATATAGAGAACTTGTTGCTTCAGAAGCACCAGCACGAGATATAATATAGGCCAATGCAATATACGGGAGTACTGTTGGAAAGACACCTAAATATATAACGCTCAAGTTAACTTCAAGAGGAGCTGCTAGTATTTCTTGATAAACTCCGGGTAAGAAAATAAGCATACATACAGTACTAGACAAAATTGTATATATGGTAAATGGTAAGAAGCCGTATTTTTTTAAGTAAGATGTTTGGAAAACGAAAAATAGACTTTCTGAAATCGCCGCTAATAATATAAATAATCCCCCGCTATTCAATTGAATAGCATCGCCCTGGCTAAATGAAATTAAGGCAATTCCTGTAAAACTAATTACACCACCAAGCCAACCATTTAATTTCATTTTGTCATTCAAAAAAACAGAAGCAAGAATTGCCGTCACTATTGGGGTGACTGAAATAATTAAACTTGCAGATCCAGCATTTACTGTTTTTTCGCCGTAATTTAATGCGATGTGATAAATAGTAAACCCTAAAGCACCAAATATAAAAATTGCTGGGATATCCTTTAAATCCGGTAGTCGTAGTTTGTATATAAATGAAAATAACAAAAGTATAAATGAAGCGATTAATAAGCGTAGTAAAGTAAGGTGTTCAGGCGTATAAGATTCAAGCCCCATACGAATTGCTGGAAAAGCAGTTCCCCATATAAGAATTGTAAAAGCGTGAGCACATATAATGCGTAAATCCCATTTTTTATTATGCATATTTTCTCTCCTTCCCTAAAAAACCAACCATTTTTAAATTACCAATTATTTCTTTTCATCATATTTAATAGTTGATACAATGTCTTCAACCAGTTATTTATCGGAAAAACCAACCACTTTGAATCTTTTAAATAAACGAAGGAGTTTTTTATATGACAACCGATAAAAAAGTGCCCAAATATCGGCAGATAATAGACTATATGAAAGAAAAAATTGAAAACGGAGAATGGCCAATTGGAAGTAAAATCCCTAGTCAGCGGCAGTTAGCAAAATTATTTCATGTAAATCGAAGTACTGTAATAAATGCGCTAGATGAACTTATGGCAGATGGTTTAATTCAAGGACAAATCGGAGCAGGAACAATTGTAACAAATAATACATGGTCATTATTAGCAACTAATCCCCCGCCCGATTGGAGTGAATATGTAAAGGCCGGTATTCATAAACCAAGTAAGTTAATGGTGCGAGAAATAAATGAAGCAGAAGCAAATAAAACGCTTATCCATCTTAGTAAAGGTGAACTTGCACCTCATCTTTTTCCGCTCGAAACTATGCAATCTATAATTAAAAACGTCAGTGAGGAATTAGATTATTTCGGATACGAAGAACAAAAAGGTTTTTATCCGTTACGGGAAGCAATAAGTAAATACGTAAAATCATTTGGAATACATACATCACCGGGTTCTATATTAATAGTCTCGGGTGCACTCCAAGCATTACAATTAATATCAATTGGTCTTTTACATAGAAAATCAACTGTTTTACTTGAACAACCTTCTTACTTATATTCACTTCATGTTTTTCAATCAGCAAATATAAATTTATCCGGTATATCAATGGATCATCACGGTATTTTACCTAACGACTTATTAAAGCGAATTAAATATAGTCAAAAGAATAATATTTTATATTCAATCCCTTGTTTTCAAAATCCAACGGGGATATTGATGTCCAAAGAGCGAAGAAAAGAAATATTAAAAATATGTGAAAAAGAGCAATTGCCTATCATCGAGGATGATATTTACCGAGAGTTATGGCTTGATGAATCCCCTCCAGCTCCTTTAAAGTCGATGGATAAACATGGACATGTATTATATATTGGTAGTCTCTCTAAAACACTTAGCCCAGGACTTAGAATTGGATGGATAATCGGACCAGAACCTGTTATTGATAGATTGTCAGATATAAAAATGCAAACAGACTATGGATCCAGCTCTTTATCTCAAAGAGTAGCTGCTGAATGGATAAATGAAGGTTTTTATGAAGAACATGTAGCAAACGTAAGAATGCACCTGAAAGAACGAAGACAAATAATGATACGAGCTTTAAATAAATATTGTGCAGATATTGCATCATGGGATATTCCTAGTGGTGGATTTTTTATATGGCTAAAGGTTGTACATAACATTCCGATGAAAAAACTATTTTCAGAGGCACTATCAAAAGGAATTCTTTTAAATCCGGGACGTATTTATGAAGAAGAATCAGATCAGTACATTCGTTTATCATATGGATATGCTACTCCAGAACAAATGACTAACGGAATTAAATTGCTCAGTGAATTAATTCGGAAGTTAACGGCATAAAAAAAATCCTCTTTTGTTTTTGGAGGATTTTTTTATGTATCTTATTTACCACAATTTCATTTCCTGCCCTAATAAAATAAGTTCTTCATAAGGATCTCCGTCAATATTTAATACTTGAGCAAAAGCAGGTTCTGTTTTTAAACCTTGTTCCTTTAAGTGAATAACTTCTTCCCTTATATGGGGATGCTGCATTAATAACATGTGCTCCACTATCATATGTCTATATGCATTTTGATTACGCACTGGCTTCGGTTGAGCAAATAATTCAAATTCAAAACCTTCGAATTCAAAATTCACCTTTATCGATTCAGTACCTTTAATTTTTTTCTTTTTTATGTTGAACCCTCCATAAGAACCATATAAAGATCTCATTTCCTGCTCAAAAACATCAAAGTTATATACTTCCATTACAATATCTAAGTCAGATTGAGGAGTATCAATTCTTATAGGGATTGTCCCGCAAAGAACGGGATTATATAAAGCTAAATCCTCCATTATGTTTAGGCTATTCAAAACATCATATATTTTTTGTTGTTTCTCATTGCCAGATTGTAAATATGTAATAGATGTAAACATAGAAGTCTCTCCTTCATTTAACATAATAATCATCTCACTAAATATTTAAATCATTGGGTTTTGTTCTAGGAGTACCTTTATTTCAATATATTAAGCCGAACTAACTATATTTTTCAACTTTTCTCCTATACTGCAATACTATAAAAATAAAAAAGGAGGAATTATTATGAGCATTTTTAACATTCTTTTAACCGTACACATCCTATTTGGAACAATATGCTTAATCACTGGTATTGTAGCGATGGTTGCCCAAAAGAAGAAAGGAAAACATACCGAATGGGGCGAAATATATCATGCATCCTATGTTGTCATTACCCTTACGGCAATACTATTATCCATTATCAACTGGGATAAAATTGCATATTTATTTTATGTAGCAATCTTCTCTTATTCATTTGCGATTTATGGATACCTTGCACGAAAAAAACGTTGGAAAAATTGGCTCCATCACCACATTAGAGGTATGTTAGGTTCTTATATAGGGGCAGTCACCGCACTTTTAGTAAATGTCGGCATCCATATTCCTATTATAAATTTACTTCCGCCAATATGGTTTTGGTTTTTACCCACCTTAATTGGTATCCCCCTTGTAGCCAGTGTATCAAAAAAATATAAAAAGCGTAGTTGAAATTAATTACATTTTGATTACTTTCTGATTATTAGAATGAAAAATTATACTCTATGTATCACGAATGATATCATGAGTGCTCGCCCTATGAATATTTAAAATAAAATGCCGCCCAACATGATATGCTCCCCCTATAGTAGACAGAAAAAAGAAAGCTTTATATCCTGTCTACTATAAGGGGGATTTTTTTATGGGGAAAATTAGAAGAACATATGATGAAACATTTAA